>JAPUJS010000346.1 GCA_027296045.1 bacterium
TCCACACACCATGTTTCGCTGGCCTTGTCCTACAACCCCTCTTTGGTCTCGATCAAAGACGCGATGGTCCGTCCCTCCCCTGTTTTCAAATCTCTCTATCGGACCTACGAAGCCCAGGATTTTGTCGACGTCATCCTGCGCAACAGCGCCCAGGACCCGCTCGAAGTCACCGTGAGCATCGACATCCCCACTCTCACCAAAATTCCGTACGAGGAAACCCTGACCCTGCCTCCCCAGAGTACCGAACGGTATGGGTTCACTCTCACCTTTCCCCAGGATTTGCTCTCGACCCAATCGTCGTACTACGACCACCTCGTTCAACCCACGGTCAAGGTGACTTATGTCCAGGGTCGGCGATCCAAAACCACCTCCAAGCGACTCAGCAGTCTCTATGTATTGGGCAAAGGCAAAATCAGCTGGTCCAATGCCCGGCGAATCGCCGCCTTTGTCACCCCCGAAAGCCGTACCGTCGAGCAATTCGCCCGGGGCCTGGTTGCTCGATATGCCGACACTCTCAACCGTAAGTTTGCCAGAAATAACTTGGGCAAAGCCGCTCTGATCTTCGACGGCCTGAGCGTCTATGGCCTTCGCTATCAGCAGGATCAAACAACGCCCTACCTCCAAATCTTCGAGGACGACTCGGTCTTTGACTCGGTCAAATACCCCTATGAATTCCTCCAGGCCAAAATCGGCGATTGTGACGACTGCACGGTGATCTACGCTTCGATGCTTGAGAACCTCAACATCCCTACCGTAGCCCTCGACGTCAACGATCCCGAATACGGTCACATTTATATGATGTTCGATAGCGGCATCGACATCTCGGACGCCGGTGACTTTTTCACCGACGAAAAAGAATACGTCATCTGGCAAGGCCGTCTCTGGATTCCTGTAGAAACCACCCTGTTTGGACAATCCTTTGCCGATGCCTGGAGAAACGGTGCCAAAGAATACCACATCCGAAAAGAACGCGGCTATATCAACGAGATCCTCATCTCCGAAGCCCAGCAGACTTTCCGCCCCGGCGTAGTTCCAGACGCCGATATCGCCCTGCCATCTACGGCAGCCCTCGAAGAACTCTTCAATCGTGATCTCGCCTATTTCGATAATCGCCTCGACCAGATTGCAATGGCGTCGGGCGTTTCCTTCGACGATGCCGAAGGCCTTTACGACGCCGGAGCCACCTATTTGCGCCTGGGCCAGTTCGACCGCGCCCTCGACTCCTTCGACAAATCCCTTGCCCTCGATCCCACCAACGCCGATGCCTACAACGGCAAGGGTGTGATCCTGACCCGCCAGCGGCAATACGACCAAGCCATAGCACTCTTCCAAAAAGCCCTCGAGCTGAACCCCAACGATGCAGGCTTCCGTATCAACATCGCCCTCACCCACCACCTCCAGGGCAGGAAAGGCGACGCCCAGAGAGCCTACCAGGAAGCCGTGACAGCCAACCGGGAATTTGCCGGTGTGCTCGACTTCTTGAGCAAAACATCCTCCACAGTACTCAAAACCGCCCCGGCTGCCGACCCCCTCCAACGATTGGCCGCCGTAAAAGCCTATGAAGATGGGGCTGCCTTCCTCAGGCTCAAAGCAGAAGAAAAGGCCCTCGACGCATTCAACCGCGCCCTTTCCCTCGATCCCAACAACGCAGATGCCCTCAACGGAAAAGGCGTGATCGCAACACGACAGAAAAACCTGGATGAAGCCCTTCAGCTCTTCCGCAACGCCCTGCTGCAAAACCCCAACAATGCAGGAGTCCACGCCAACCAGGCCATTGTCTATTACCTCCAGGGCAGAAAAGGCGACGCGGTTCTTGCCTATCAGAAAGCCGTCCAGATCGATCCCGAATACAGGGGTCAACTCGACTTTATCACCGGCGGCGAACCCCTGCCCGTCACAGCGGGTGTTGGGCAGGCCCAACCTGTCAACCGGCTCCAGAAAATGGCGGCCGAGAAGGCATACGATGACGGTGCCGCCTATCTGAGGCTCAAAGCAGAAGACAAAGCCCTCGACGCCTTCAACCGCGCCTTAACCCTCGATCCCAACAATGCCGATGCCCTCAACGGACAAGGCGTGATTGCAACGCGGCAGAAAAACCTCAGCGAAGCGGTTCAACTGTATCAGAAAGCCATCCAGACCGATCCCAACAATGCCAGCTTCCACAGCAACCTGGCCATCGCCTATCACCTCCAGGGCAGAAAAGACAATGCGGTTCTTGCCTACCAGAAGGCCGTCGAGCTAGACCCAGCATTCAAAGGCCAACTCGACTTCATTTCTGCAAGCAAGCCGACAGTGCCAACCCGAGCGGCCCAACCCATCGCGGTCAGTCCCCTCCAAAAGCTGACGGCCCAAAAATCCTATGCCGAAGGCGCGACCTACCTCCGGCTCAAAGCAAACGAAAAAGCCCTCCAGGCCTTCGATCGTGCCCTGGAATTGGATCCTGGAAATGCCGACGCCTACAACGGCAAAGGTATTGTCACAACCCACCAGCGAAATTATGAAAACGCCATCCGCCTCTACACCCGCGCCATTGAACTTGATCCCAAAAACGCAGGCTTCCACGCCAACTTAGCCATTGCCTATCACCTGCAAGGCAAAAAAGAAGCCGCCCAAAAGGCCTATCAAAAGGCCATCGAACTAGACCCGATCTACAAAGGTCAATTGGAAGCACTTGAAAAATAATCGGTTATTTCATATTTTGCCACAAAGGGCTGGCTGGGGATTCCTCACGCGAAGCTTTCGGCACCCCACTGCATCCCCACCCGCTGCCCTTTGTGCCGGGTGGAGAGGATTGGAAGGGTTTCGTGAGGGAAAGAGGGTAGGAATTCCGGGGTTTTCGTGCTTAAAAATGGCGTTTCTGTGTCCTCCATCACGAAAAAAAATGCCCCAGCGTGTTTTATATCACATTACATACCAACCAAAATGCCGTATATTTCTGTGTAGCTTGTCGGGGGAATGGGCTCTTCGTGAAAACAAATCCACTTTGTATCATACCTCTATAAGGAGGGAAGTCCTGTGAAAACAAGAATTTTGTCCATTCTGTGCGCCGGATTCATCGGTGTGAGTCTGCTTGCCGGACCGGTTCCGGCCGCCGAAGAAGCAAAAGAGAGTAAGTCGAAAGAAGAAGCAAAAGAGAGTAAGTCGGAAGTTAAAAAACCCAAAGTCTCCAGCGCTTTCCTCAATCGCTGGAAAAAAATCCAGGCCGTCACCAAAAAACAAGCCTACGAAACCCAACAGACCCGCACGGTGGCCGGTGTGCGCGGCGCCGAAGCCGAAGACGCCATTCTGGACCAGCTTTATTATAAAGGTGGGGTGCGATATCCCAGCCGTGTGGATTTGAAAAACGCCATCACCCAGATGCAGGGATCCATCAAGGCCGACCCCAAAGCCGAAGCCGTTTCGGAAATGAAATTCTTCATTGCCCAGTGCCACGCCCAACTCGGTGAAGTCGCCGAAGCCAAAGCCACGTATACCGATCTGGTCAAAAATCACGCCGGGTCCGATTACGCTGGCCTAGCCCAGGGCGAGCTGGATCGGATAAAATAATCTTCGGTTCGGCGAAAAATACCAGAGGCGGTAGATAAGGACGTATCCAATTATCCTTATCCACCGCCTTTCTCTATATGAGCCATCCATGGCTCGATCAGGTTCGATATTTCGATTCCGGGTTGGGTCGTCCTTGCTTCCAATCCCGAATTTTTGCATGTTTTAGGTCCATAGGTCGTTCATTTGGACATCCACCTACCTCCCCCAAAGGTGATCCATGAGAACTCGAAAAGCTATTGAACAACGTCTCAATACCCTGACACAAGCCTATCAACTTTCCTATGCCCACCAGAATGAATTGAGCAAAGAGGGCCGGTACAAGCTCCGGATCCTGGAAGAAAATATGCACCTGCTCAAGTGGTGCCTCGACAAACCCGACCCCCAGGAAATTTCCTGGTTGGCCGTCCAGGACGCCTTCAAAACGGGTATGACGTTATTCAAAGCTAGGCTGTTCGGTTCGCCCCAATCTGCCGAGCCAGCTTCCGACACCTCACAACCACGCGAGGCCATCCAATGAATGAGAACGGACAGAGTTCGGGCAGCCAGAAACAGAAAGGCAACAGCATCTTCCTCCTGATCGGCGTACTGGCCAGTGTCGCGATTGTCGCTCTCTCCTGGACCCACTTCTACGAAGACCTGGAATCGAGTATTTACGACTTCCGTTTTAGGCTCCGAAACGACCTGTTCGGCCAGCCCCAGCAATGGTCGGCCATTGCCACTATCGATATCGATGACCTGGCCCTTCAGACCTACGGATTTCCTTTCACCCGGGATCGACATGCAGCCCTTTTAGAGGTCCTCCAACAATATGGCACCAGCATGGTCGGGTTCGATATTTTCTTCTATGAACCCAGTGAACCCCACCTGTCTCCCGAAGTGGTCGCCGGACAGGATAAAGAGTCTCTGTCGAAAGACGAGATCCTCCTCCTAATTGAAGACCACGACCAGGATTTCCAGATTGCCACCGAAAATTCCCAGATCGTCTACCTGGCCCAGACGTTTGAAATCGCCGAGCAGGGCATTGAATTTGCCAAACAAAATCTGAGGCAGCGGACCCCAGCAGAAGAAGCCGGGCTACCGGCCCTGGAACGGTTTTCTATCCCACTCGATCGTGCCATTGAAACCGGCTTTTACCACACCATGGATATCGAAATCCCTCTGGTCCAATTTGTCAGCGCCGCAAAAGGCGTCTGATTCGCCCTCCCGAAACCCGATCACGACGGGATCGTTCGTCGATATCGTATGGGACTGGTCTACGACGGGAGAATCTACCTCTCCCTGGCCCTCATTATGGCCTGCGACTACCTCCAGGTTCCCCTGCAAAACATCCGGTTTATTCCCGGAGAATTTGTCGAACTACCCGATGCGACCTTTCCAGATGGGACCGTTCGCACCGTGAAAATTCCTGTAACGGATCAGTGCGAGATGCTGGTCAATTGGGCGGGGGAATACCACAAAACGTTTCGACACCTTCCCTATAATCTGATCCTCGATTTTGCCCAGTTCGAACCCGACAACCGGGCCCTCAAGATCGCCAAACGGATTGCACATCAAAACCCCGAAGTGTTGGGAGAGGATACGCTTTATTTGGACAAAGCCCGGGCGGAAGGGGGAGATGACCTTCCCGCTGAAACCCTCCTCGAGATGCGAAACATCGTTTTGGATTGCCAGGGGTTTGAAATGACTTTGCAAGAAAATCCGGACCTGACCCCCGACGACTTTCTTGCTGCTGTAGGCGTTCCCGAAACATCCGTCGCAGAGTTCGCCGATGCGATCAGGCCTTCCTTCAATCGCATCAAAAACAACCTCCAGATTTTGACCATTCTCCAAAAAGACCCCAATCTACCTCTCGACGCTGTTGCCCGGAAGATGGGAATCGCCCGATTGGAAGACATTCAGCTTGGTGTCGGCATCCTTCGGAACCTCATTCAAAAGGGAGGCGTGAAACCGGAAGACCACCCCCTCTTTTTCCTGGATCGCATCAAAAGCGCCGGCTTACAGGACGAGGGCGGTGTCGGTCAGGTGATTACCGGGAGCGATTTTAACGGCGCAGTCCTTTTTTACGGCCTTACCGCAACCGGCACGCACGATTTGAATCCCACGCCCTTCGGTCCCCGAGAAGCGATGCTGGGTGCCCACGTCAACGTCTTCAACACCATTTTGACCCAAAACTTTCTCGAACGCATTCCCAAGTGGGGCAATGCAGTTGTGATGCTGGCGCTCGGCCTCTTGATGGGATTTCTCATCCCCCGGTTCCGGGCCTTGCCCGGTGCCGGAATTGTGCTCCTACTACTGAGTGCCTACATGGTCTCGGCCTTCCTTATCTTTGCCAAACTCGGCATCTGGATGGATGTGCTCGGCCCGGTCTCCACCCTGATCATAGGGTATTTGAGTATCACGCTGTATAACTACGTCCAGAAAGAAAAAGAAAAAGAATTCGTACAGGGTGCCTTCGGCCACTACCTGGACCCCAAGGTCATTGACGAGCTTGTGGAAAATCCGGAGCAGCTCGGTCAGTTGGGCGGAGATTTGCGTGTGATGACCGCCTTCTTCTCCGACGTGGCCAGCTTTTCCAGCATGTCCGAAAACCTCACCCCCGTCGAACTGGTGGAACTCCTCAACGAATACCTCACCAATATGTGCGACATTATCGGCGAGTCGGGTGGCACCATTGACAAGTTTGAAGGCGACGCCATTATCGCCTTCTGGGGCGCCCCCATCCCGTTTGATGACCATGCCCAGCGGTCCGTCATTGCCGCCATCGATATGCAACATCGAATCGATGAGCTCAGGGCCAAGTGGAAACGAGAAGGAAAAATGGTGGAACTCCGACAGATCTGGGCCGACCGGGGTTTCGGAGAGTTCTTCCGGGTACGGATGGGCATCAATACCGGAGAAATGGTGGTGGGCAATATGGGATCCAACACACGGATAGACTACACCATTATGGGCGACTCCGTGAACCTGGCCGCTCGCCTGGAAGGTGCCGGCAAGGCGTATGGGGTTACCTCCATGATTGCCGAACCGACATTCCGGGCGGCCCGCGAATTGGTCGAAGCCCGCGAACTGGACAGCATCCGTGTGGTTGGCAAAGACGAACCGGTCCGGGTCTACGAGGTCCTGGGTCGCAAGGGAGAAGTAGATGCCAATAAGTTGGAGGTTGTTGATTTCTTCACTCGGGGTGTGGCCATGTATCGAGAGCGAAAGTGGGATGAATCCATTGGCCTGTTTGAAGCCGGCCTCAAAATCGACAGCCAGGATGGCCCCTGCCGGATCTTCATTGACCGGTGTCACGACTACAAACAAAGTCCTCCCCCTGAAGATTGGGACGCCGTTTATTCTCTGGACTCCAAATAGGCATCTATCTGGAACAGAGATCGGCGGTGGATAGACATCCCGAATCATAAAAAAAAAGGTAACCGATCTGAAAGTCGGTTGCCTTTTTTTGATTTTAGAAAAAATCTTCCAGAAAACCCACGGATTATATCCGTGGGAGAAGTCCATTGTCTTTCAACCTCAATCCCTTGCCGATGCCAGTTCCAATTTCATCTTTTCCCGGTAGGCTTCTGGATCTTTCAAAATCTGAACCGCTTCTTGATATTGCTTATCGCTTTTCAAGGAAGCCAGAATTTTGGCCTTCGTCCCCCACACCCGGTTGACCAGCTCAATCTCGATCTCCTGCATGATCTGTTCTTTTGCCGCTTCAAAATCCGCTTCCCGGCGGTTTTCCACCAACTTTCGAAGCTGTTCCAACGCCAGACTGTCCGACGCGCCCATATCGGCTGCTTTCAACGTTTTCTCCAGCTCCTGAAGCTGAATGCCAGCAACAGGCGTATAGTCAAAACCCTTTGTGTGGGTCGTATCGGCCAGAAAGGTCTTAAACGCAGCCAGCACTTCATCGGTCATCTCCCAGGCTTCATAAGTTTCAGGAAACGTCCTGTTGGCCGCATACTGTACCACAAAATCAAAATAAAGATTCCGTCGGCGTCCCAGTTCTCTCACCACTCTGGGCGGCCTTTCGGGTTCTACAATCACATCGGGAGTGATACCTCCGCCCCCATACACGGTTCTGCCACCCACCGTTTTAAAGACTTGTTCCGGATCACTGCTCTTTGGACTGCTGATCTCCTCTCGATTTCCGAGGCCCACCAGATCATCCAGGCGTGTGTTCAACACCTCCTCCGCCTGATCTCTTCCCAACCCAAACTGCTCTTCCAGATCCGTTACGACGTCCTCCCGTCGGTCTGCCTCTCCGATCAAACCCATGAGTTGATAAACCGAAATCCGCACCGAATCCGACACCGTCAATTCCAATCCCGCCCGGTGCCGCCGCTTGGAAGATCGGTGAATGCTTCGCTCGCTTGGCGTATAATACAAGGCCGTGGTCAATTTCAATGCCTTGTCCGGGCCAATGGTGCGCACGGTCTGTACCGAACCCTTTCCAAAGGTCTGTGCTCCCAGAATCAAACCCCGATCGTGGTCCTGGATAGCCCCCGCCACAATCTCGGAGGCACTTGCACTTCGCCCGTTGACCAGCACCACAAGGGGTAGGTCTATGACCACAGCGGGGGTTTCCGTCTTGTGTTTCCGAGTCTGTTCTCTTCGCCTTCCCTTTGTCGATACCACAACCCGGCCTGGATCCAAGAACATGTCGACCACATCTACTGCAGAATTTAGCAGCCCCCCGGGATTGCCTCTCAAGTCCAGAACCAATCCCTTGACTCCTCTTTCAACCGCTTCTTCCAACGCCTGTTTCAGTTCTCTTGGGGTTCGTTCGGTAAACCGGCTCTGGTTATAACTCGACATAGAAATATAGGCGATTTCCGGATCCGTAATCCCCGGGACCTGGACGCTCTCGATATCGATTCGGGCTCGCACAATAGGTTGTTCAAACAGATCGGCCAAACCGGGTCTTTCAATTGTAATGGTCACCCCTTCTCCGGGCCGACCCCGCAACACATCCACAATTTCTGACAGGGTCATCCGATGGGTTGAAAACGTGGAATCCGCTTCGATTTTGACAATCCGATCGCCAACAGTCAGCCCTGCCGTGTCTGCCGGGGTATTTTTGAACACGCTCATGACAGTGGGAGGCTGACCCTCTTCTCGCTTGCTAATGGTAATGCCCAACCCGCCGAATTTCCCCTGGGTCTCAATTCGCAATTGGGACAGGTCCCGCCGGTCATAAAAACTCGTGTATGGGTCCAAACCCTCCAACATGCCCCGGATCGACGCTTTGCTCAGCTCTTCGGGATCAAGCTCCTTGAAATACTCATTTAACAAAAGATTATAGGTTTTGCCCCACTCATCAATCGCCTTATTTGCTCCCGCATAGGAATCCTCACCCGTGACCAACCTGGAATCGAGAGCCAGATACACGCCCAAAACACTGATCAGAGCGATCCCCACCCAAAATCTGCTTCGATTTTGTCCGGACATCCCGTACCTCCTCAATAAACCGCATTCGAGCCGGTACACAACCGGGCCGAACAGGGACAAGCCTCCTCAGGTATTGAACACGAGCGTGAGCCCGGTGTACCAACCCCGAGTTTTGACGAAGGATAAGCAACTTTTTGACCTGCGCAAACAGGCCTGGGTTTCTTTAATTTTTAAGCCTTCTTTTTCAACGTTTTCTGCTCCAGATAGTTCCGGCCTAAATCATCGGCCCCACCACTTCAAAGATGCGTTTTGAAAGGGCCTCCATCGACTCTCTTCCATCCAGGCAGATGAACCGGTCGGGTTCTTTTTCCGCCAGTGCAAAGTACCCGTTTCGAATCCGTTTGTAAAGCGCTTCAGGCCCGGTCTCCAAACGGTCCGACCCTTGCAACCCCCCGCGTGCCTTCGACGTCTCCAGATCCACATCGACCAAAAACGTGCGGTCGGGATGCAATCCCCCGGTTGCTTTTTCCTGGAGAGAGACCAGCCAGCCCAGATCCAGGCGGCGGCCATATCCCTGGTAGGCCAGGGTTGAATCGAAGTACCGATCCGAAATCACGACTTTTCCTGCTTCCAGCGCCGGACGAATCACTTCCCACACGTGCTGACATCGGTCTGCCGTAAACAATAACACTTCGGCTTCATCGCAAATTTCACCCTGGGTTTTCCCCTCCACCACCAGGGCTCGGATGGCTTGCCCCAGGGGCGTTCCACCCGGTTCGTGCGTGAATACTACCTCACGACCTGCCTTGTGCAAGCGGTCGGCAAGCAACTCTGCCTGGGTCGTTTTCCCACTCTTGTCAATCCCTTCGAATGTGAAAAAATATCCAGACACCAGACCCTCTACCTGATTTCGGACAACAACCTTTTAAAAACGAAAAGACCCGGTCTACAAACCGGGCCATCAATCGGAAGGCGCTTTGGAATTGGCTATGATTTTGATTGTTTCCGAAAATCCCGAACTCGCTCCATGGCCGTAAAATTGGCCAGCACAGCAATGGCCCAAACGGCCACTTTGAGCCCGATTTCTCCTACCAGTGCCCCCACTCCAATGGCGATCACCCGTTCTGGTCGCTGCATAAATCCGACCTTGCACTCGCCACCCAGGCCTTCCACCCGTGCCCGTACATAACTGACCATCAAAGAACCGGCCAGGGCGAAAAACACGGCCGAACTCGACCACAGATCATCTGCCCGAATAAAACTGACTGCCATTCCAAACCAGACAACGATTTCCGAATACCGGTCTACCGTTGAGTCCAGCAAAGCGCCAAATGGGGTGGCCGTTTTGCCTTTTCGGGCAACCTGACCGTCGAGAAGGTCAAACACCCCGGCCAGGAGCACCGCAAAACCTGCCCACCGATAATACGCCAGCCCAAAAAGCACCGCAGCACCCAGGTTCATCAAAAACCCGATTATGGTGAGTAAATCGGGAAGGATCCGTATTTTCACCAGATATTCGGTGGACGGCTCCAGGATTTCGGCTACATCGTCTTTGACCTTCTCAAGCACCGAATGGGTCTCCTGTGGGGATATTTTTCCTCAAAACCCTTGTATTTATAGTGGTTGGTAATATAGAATAATTCAGAAAGGGGTGCAAGCGAAATCTCTGATACTGCGGTTTGCCCTCCTGTTGTTCACAGTTGTGGAAAACTTTTCCACAATTTTTTTGAATTTTATTTTATTTTATTAAAAAATAATCTTTTAGACAAAAATGAGGTTGGACTTCACATTTATCCACAATGTGGAAAACTCGATAATTTCGCCTCTTCTTCGGCTCCATAGCAAAGAAAATGGGCGGCTGTTTGCCGCCCGTTTTGCACACCCGTTAGCAGGTCAATTGACCTTCACTTTTTGTAGATCTCCACGCTCTGAATAATCACCGGTTTAATAGGATGATCCCGCAATCGGGGGTCCTGTTGATGGATTGGTGTATTCGCAATCTTGTCGACCACATCCATCCCTTTGGTCACCTCGCCGAAGACGGTATAATCCCCATCCAGATTGGGACTGGTTCCGTGCATGATAAAAAACTGACTGCCAGCTCCAACCGTTTTATTCGGATCCCGAGCGGTCGAGAGAATCCCGGGTTTGTGAAGGTGTTTGTTGAATTCGTGCGGCAGGTGGAATACCGGGCCCCCTTGGCCATCGTTGTATGGATCCTTGTCTTTGGAATTCGGATCGCCGCCCTGGATCATGAATCCCGGGATCACGCGGTGAAACTGTGTTCCGTTATAGAATCCCCCCTCCGCTCGGGCCACAAAATTCATACAATGTAACGGGGCGTCTTCCGGAAAGAACCGAACCTCGATCGTTCCCAGATTGGTCACCAGCCTCGCCTGGACCTTTTTGAGCTCTGTGATCAGGAAGCTGAACCGTTTGTCGATCTCTTCCACCCGTTTAAACTGAGGCTGAAACTTGGTCAGAGAACTCTTCAACGACCGGTTTTCGGTTTCCAAACGTTCCTTCAGTTGGGTCAATCTCTCGATTTCCGCCCGATCGCCGCATCCCAACAAAAAGACCAACCACCCCATACACAGATAGATCATTTGGTTCATCACAAAAACTCCTTGGTTAAATAAATGGAATGAACTGCTGTCCTCCTCCGGGGTTTCAAACCGAATCCAGCCTGAATTCTCTGTAGCGCTTTGAATTCCCTTGACACGCCCTGTTTGGCAGCGTAATTTTCACCTCCTGCTTGGTTCTGAATATTCCCATTTTTGGGAGCAACAATTGTCGGGAAGGCCCCCTAATGAGACTGCTTACATTCGAACATCAAGGCCAACAACGAATTGGCGCCCGGACAAGCAACGGCATCGTTGACCTCAACCAGGCAGATCCCAATATCCCCGCTCAGATGAGGGATTTCCTGGCAGGCGGCGAAGCATCCCTCCAAGCCGCCCGCTCTGCCGCCGAAACGTCGGAACACGTCCTTTCCGACTCTGAGATCCATGTCTGTGCTCCCATCTCGAATCCCGACAAAGTCATCTGTATTGGCCTCAATTATGCCGACCATGCAGCCGAGAGCGGCATGCCCATTCCGGAAGAACCGGTGGTCTTCTCCAAGTACCCATCGGCAATTATCGGCCCCGGCGATACCATCGTTGCACCTTCTGTGAGCCAGCAAGTCGATTACGAAGTGGAATTGGTTGTCGTTATTGGCACTTCGGGCCGCAACATTGCCAAACGGGATGCGATGGCCTACGTCGCAGGGTATACCGTTGGCCACGACGTAAGCGCCCGGGATTATCAGCTGGAGAAACCCGCTGGCCAGTGGATGCTGGGCAAAACGTTTGACACGTTCGCCCCGATTGGGCCCGACCTGGTCACCCCAGACGAGATCTCCGACCCGCACGATTTGGGCATCCGGTGTATCTTGAACGGCCAAACCGTTCAGGAATCCCGCACCACCCAACTTATTTTTAACATCGACGAACTCATTGCCTACCTATCCCACGTCTTTACCCTTTCCCCAGGAGACCTCATTTTCACGGGTACCCCCCCAGGAGTGGGCATGGCCCGGGATCCTCAGATCTGGCTGAAAAGAGGGGATACCGTCGTTTGTGAAATCGATGAGATTGGTCGACTCGAAAATCCGGTTGAAACAGACGGATAACTTCACTCTCTAACCAAAAGCCCTGGGTAGGACACAACCTATCCAGGGCTTTTGATTTTTTGTGTTTGGTCTGTCGAAACAAGCTAATCAGCAGTTGAAGCCAGTCGCGTTCTCAGTTCTGCTAGCTCTTGTTCCAGAAGATCCAACCGGAATATAAGGTCTCGATACCCCACCTTTAGCCAAAGACAGAGGATTGCTCTGGGGCAGAAAGGGCGAAGAAAAGAGGGGAAAAACTCGAAAAAAAAAGAAATGGGGAGGGCAACCTGTGATCTAAGGGGAGAAAAGGGGAATCTGAGCAAGATCGGTACGCCCCCCCCATCCTATAAAGAGAACGTTTAAATTCGGCATAAATTTTGATTGACCCGAATCTCATTTCTCTTTATTTTTAAGAGCTTTATAGCTCTTAAATACACACACTCGTGTGTGTGCGTCACCCTACAAGTGGGGAGGCTTTGCAGGGCTATTCAAAAATATACGCTGTCAAGTGTGTGTTGTCAAGAAAAAATCATTCTGCATAAATATCTCTTTTCTATGCAATTTAGCTTGCCTGTTTCTTTTTTTCAGTTACATTGTAGACTGCAAAATCGGCGAACTTTCTGAGGGATTGGCGTATGGGTTTCGGTGATATTATCAAAAAAGCTCGCACCGGGAAATTCAGCCAACAAACACTTGGGAAACAGATTGGTGTTTGGGGGACTTATATCGGGCAGATCGAAAAAGGAGAACGGGTTCCTTCCGACGAGCGGTGTATTCAGCTGGCCAACGCCCTCGAATTGGCTCCTCTCAAGCTTTTGATTTCGGCTTACCGTGAAAGATCCCATGCCAATGAAGCCAAAGCCCTCTTTACCCAGATGGAGAAACTGATATCCGACCCCGTGATCAGCCAGGTGGTTAGCAACCCCAGGTTGCTGACCGCTTCCCTGCTCAAGGCGCTTAAGAAAACCGAAATCCGACGGGCATTGAAAGACCCCAAATGGCAGGAAGCCATTTGCCAAGCTATGTCTGACTCCGACAGGGATCTTCCACTTCTGATATCGATTGCCTCTGAAATGCCTCCCCAACAATGGACCGCCCTTCTCAACACGGCCAAAGCCCTTGCCGGTGTCCAGACCTGACCCCGTTGGTTTCCGTTTTGTGGAACCACACAAAAAAATCCTCTGAAAACCAGAGGATTTTTTTGTAATTAAATTTGTGATTAAACTAATGAAAAACATCTATTTATTTTAATCGAACATCCATCAAATACCTATTTTGGTTTCCGAAGGGGACATCGACTGGGTGGGCAACGATATTCCATTCTGAATACAACTTCGCCTCCAATTCCCTCACACCGTCCGGGCCTTTAAACACCAATATTCTGCCGCCGACGTTTAACAGAGGTCGAATCCATACGCACAACTGCCTCAGAGGCCCGACTGCCCTTGAGACAACGATATCAAATCGGCCTTGAAATTTCGAAATAAAATCCCTGTCTTCAACCCGCTCTCGAACGCATATCACTCCTCCGACCTCTAACTTCTCAATCAAACTTCTCAAAAATAGGGCTTTCATCCTTGCAGGTTCAAGGAGGACAACATCCAATCTGGGGATTACGATTTTTATAGGCATACCCGGGAACCCCGCCCCGCTTCCCAGATCCAACATCCTGGACGGTTGCGTACCGATCAGCGGCACTGCTGTTAACGAATCCAGAAAATGCCGTTCCCAAATTCTGCTTCGATCATTTCTTGAAACCAGACGGACCCTTTGTGCCCATTCTTGCAGGTGTTTATGGTACAGAACAAACTGATTCGTCTGTTTGGCACACAGACGAATTCGGAGGTGTTCCAATGCTTTTGAAAACGCGACCTGGTTCACAATTCAAACCCACAGTGGCATACTTGCACCCTGAAAGTTTTCCCACCCTGTTTCACGTGAAACGTCGGGTGATGTGTTTCACGTGAAACATTTTATTTTCCAATACAGAATGTCTTGAAAATAGCTTCCAAAACATCGTCCGGCGTGGTCTCGCCAATAATCGCAGAGATGGCCTGGAGCGCCAGGTTCAAATCCAGGGAAACGAGTTCGCCGGGTAAGCCCGACTCCACACCTTCTTGGAACCGTTCGAGGCACTCCAGACTCTGCCGTAGACCCAGAAAGTGCCGCTCATGGGTGATTGTCTCCGAAGGAACTAGAGACCTGGCCTGAAGACGATCTACGAGCACCGACTTCAGTTCGTCTACCCCTTTCCCTGTCTTGGCGGAAATATTGACTTGAGGACTCAGAGAAATGAACGATTGCCACGCGGTTTCAAATCGGATGTCGGCCTTGTTGAACACAACGACGGACCGATCGGCCGGAACCAGGTCAGCCAGAACTTTGTCCTCGGGCGTGGGAATCTGAGCTCCATCACAAAGGAACAGCACCACATCCGCTTGATCCATGAACTCTCTTGCGCGTCTCGAGCCCTCCCGTTCGATTATGTCGGCCGTCTGGTGTCGCAACCCGGCCGTGTCGACGAGCTTGATAGGCAGACCTTCGAGCGTGATATACTCTTCGATGGTGTCACGGGTGGTGCCCGGGATTGCCGAAACGATAGCGCGTTCCTGGTTCAACAGGAAGTTGAGCAGGCTGGACTTCCCCACGTTGGGTCTGCCAGTCAGTAGGACCAGGGCACCCTCTCGGATCAATTTCCCAGTTTGATAGGATGCAAGAAGGTCCGTCACAGTCTGTTGTGCCCGTGCCACAGGCTTTTGGATCGATCCGAAGTCGATTTGAATCTCGTCCCCAAAGTCCAGTGAACCTTCCAAAAAGACCAAAGCCTCGCGCAGATCATCTGCAATACGATTGAAAGCGTCGCGAAGCGCGCCCCTCAGCTGGAAATATGCCGAATCAAGACCTAGATCAGACCGACACGAGATGAGATCGGCCACGGCTTCTGCTTGTGACAGATCCAATTTCCCATTTAAGAATGCCCTTTTGGTAAACTCGCCTCTTTCGGCCACACGAGCGCCATTGGCAACCAGCGCCTCCACGACCTTTCGCAGCAGGAAAGGTCCGCCGTGACAATTGAACTCCACCGTGTCTTGCCCGGTGTAGGAATCGGGCGCCTTCATGACAGAAGCCAGGACCTGATCCAGATCCCGGCTGCCCACTGCGAACCTACCAAAATTCAGTTTGTGTGACTCCGCCTCTTCGAGTCGAGTGTTGGCCTTGAAAAAAGGCGAGGCGATCTCGACGGCCCGGGGACCACTCATCCTTACAATCCCGATCCCGCCTTCGCCCGGTGCGGTAGCAATCGCCACGATTGTATCCCGATCGGATTGGTTCATCTCGGGCCTTCTCAGTCAGTGCCTACAAAAATTTTGGTCTTCTCCATGATGGTCTGCTGCGCGAGTGTGAGCAGGTTGTAGAGGGTGTAGTAGAAAACCAGGCCTGAAGACATTGTCCAGAATATGTAGGTTAAGAAAATTGGCATGATATAGACGAGAGCCGCCTGTTTGGGGTCTTTCATTGTCATTTTCTGTTGGAAGAACATGGAAGCACCCATCAAGATGGGCAACACGTGAAGGTCAAACCCCCCGATCAACAAGGTGTCCGGTTTGGACAGGTCTTCGATCCAAAGGCCAAAATGCGCGTGTCTCAGTTCGATGGTGGCCCTGAAAAGGGTGAACAGCGAAATCAGGATGGGCATTTGAAGCATCATTGGTAGACACCCGCCCAGTGGATTGATCTTCTGATCCTTATACAGCTTCATAGTCGCAGTATTCAATTTCTCCTTGTTGTCGCCGTGTTTCTCCTTGAGTTCTTGAATTTGAGGCTGCAGCTGTTGCATCTTGGCTGCTGACTCCAGACTCTTATGTGTCAGCGGAAAGACAAAGATTTTTACAAAAATGGAGAAAAGGACGATAACAACGCCAAAGTTCGGTACCAGTTTGTGGAGTGCCAGGAAAGATTTGAGGATCATGATCGTGACAGGTTTGTTGACAGGTCGGAAGAAGGCCCATCCGTAGTCGATAAACTCATCCAAATTGATTTCACGGTACGTTCCGTTGAGGTCCTCGTTCTGGAGCCGGAGGTTGTCGTATGAAATGGGGCCAACAAACACACTGAAGTGGAGTTGATCAACAGATGCGTCTGCTTGAAGTTTCACGTGAAACTCTTGGTAGCCAGTCGACCTGGCTTCGCCGGACAAACTCACATCGTAGCGACCCTCCAGGGGGATCATGCCTACAAGAAAGTATTTGTTGCGAACCCCAACCCAGGTGAGCTGACCGGAGGGTGGTTTTTCCTCGCCATTAATTCGTTCCATGGTCCAGTTCTCAACTTCACCGCCAGCATAAGTAACGACCTGGTCGTATTCAACCTGGTAGAGACCGGATTCAGAATTCCATGCATCTTCGGTATTGGCAAGACCACCATCCCATTTCAGACCTAATTTTTCATTCCGCGGCAGTCCTACAGTCGAAATCGTCATCTCAAGTCGGTACCGATCTCCCTGAAAACGAAAACGTTTATGTACGGTACCCCACGAAGTGGTGCCAGTAAAAACAAGCTCATCCTGCCTCGTGCCTTGAAGTTCCAATCGATTGGTGTTGGGAATGAATTCGAGATGATCCAGAGATTGGTCGAGCAGAGACACCCCAAGGCCAGCGCTGGATGGACCAATCAACTCAAGCCAATCTCCCGAGCTATCCAGGTAGGTTTTCAGTTTCCAACTAACGATGCGTCCGCCCTGGGTTGAGAAGACGGCCTGGAAAACGTCGGTATCAACAATCACGTCTTGGGGAACAAAAGACAGGGAATCTAGCTTTGCGGACGGGGTAGGTGCTGAAAGGGAGGGGAGAGAGGATGAAGGGTCTGGTCTTTCGGCGATTTCGGATGAAGGGGTTGGGGTCCTGGAGTAAGATCCGGGTTGTTCGATCGGCGGGGATTCGAATTCAACCGGTTCGAAGGGTCGAATCGGTTCACCCTGTATCCAACGCATATAGTATGGCATCAAAACAATAATCAAACCAATCAGAACAAATGCAGTGACGGTGCGGCGATCCATAAACGTTAAAACCTTCTGTAGAAAAGACGTCTACCCGAACAAAAAAAGATTCGGGAATGAAAGAGGGCTCCAGGCGATCCAGAATCGATAGGATCAGGAATCGAGGAGCCCTAAGCAGAAAAAACCGGTCTGAACTTCGTGAGAGAGTTGCTGAAATGTGACATTGCCGGACCGATCTCCTACCGAGATCAGAACAAGCAGGCCAGCATGTCCATCGGGTAAGAGTTCGGTGAAAATGCATCGCAGCTGTCGCCGAATCCTGTTTCGAGAAACGGCATTCCCGAACTTTTTGCGAACCGAGATCAGGGTTTGTTCAGAGGATGATTTTCCAACCCGGATATGGAGCCAGTGGCCACGGTATATTTGACCGGTCTTCCGAATCTGGAAAACTGCGGCCCGTAGCTTGCGGTTGGGCCGGCTCATGGGGTTCCATTAGTGAGAAAGGCGCTTTCGGCCTTTCCGCCGCCGCCGTTTTATCACCTGTCGACCTTCAGGGGAACTCATCCGATGTCGAAATCCGTGTTTGTTCTTTCGTTTTCTATTGTGAGGCTGAAACGTGCGTTTCATATTGAATCCCTAAATTTGCCGTATATGAAAGAAACAGAGAGATTTAGCAATATAGAAGAGCACGTGATCTTTGTCAAGAAATTTAAGCCCGAATGCGGTGTAAGTACAATATATTGTAGTCTTTTTTTTATTATACTCTATATGGTATATTCGATGTTAATCTACTTATTTACAAACATTTGTAAGAGAAGAAACCCGGGGAAAATGCCTTGACTTCCCCTCCATGTTTCATTAGGTTTTGTCCACCTGATCCTTATTTAATTTAGGGATCTCCCCCCCATTTAGCTTACCTAGATCGATTCTTTTACATATCTATTATAAATTTCAGGATGTTATAAAGTTCTGGCCTTTAACTCGAAGCGCTTCAACCTATTTCCTCAGGATTGAAGTGGACGCTCCCCTTCTTCGATAGAGACGCCACCTTCCCTTCTTCTCGATCCTGAGATTTCAAAAGAACGATCTCTCCCTCATTACATGTCAATCCTTCCAGCTGTTCCTCGCGGATGGTAACCTTCCATCACGGCTAGGATAGGTTTGTTTATGATCAAAGATCCCTGGAATCAGTGTCTGCGAAAGATCAAGAAAAAGATCCAGCCGCAGAGCTTCGAAACGTGGTTTGCCCAGACCTCGGCAAAGACCTTGACGCGTCAAGAAGTGATTATTGAAGTACCCAATTCTTTTTTTGCTGATTGGTTGGAAGAGCATTATACGTGGCTCATACAAGGAACAATTGAAGAAGAATTTTCGTGGAAACCCCGTCTGATATTTGCCATCAAAAAGACCGACAAGTCTCATCAAGTTCGAATAGATTTTCCAAGACAGACGGAACAACAGCAGGTTGAAGAATCTGATTCTCCCAAACCAAGGAAGGAAATCTCCGCAAGTTCTTCGCCAATTTCATTAAATCCTCGATATCGATTTGACAATTTTGTTGTCGGTGAGAGCAATGAAGTGTCTTTCTCCGCCGCTCAGGCCGTTGCAGAAGCTCCAGGTCAAACTGCGTTCAATCCCCTGGTGCTGTATGGAGATGTGGGACTTGGCAAGACCCACATCCTACAGGCCATCGGAGATTTTTGTTTGCAGAACCGGACGGCACAAAATGTCGTATATGCGACGGCCGAGAAATTTTTCTCCGATTATTTGGCTGGTGTTGAACGGAGAGACACCTCGGAATTTCATAAACTCTACCGAAACGCAGACATTTTGCTGGTGGATGATATCCAATTTTATGTCAAAACAGAAGCGTGCCAGCGGGAATTTATCCATACGTTCAATACCATTTATCAAAATGACAAGCAAATTGTCATTAGTTCTGATCGCCCCCCGGCATTGCTGGAAGGGTTTGAAGATCGGCTCATTTCTCGTTTCCAGTGGGGATTGGAAACAGAGATTGCAGCACCGGATTTGGAGACTCGAAAGGCGATCCTGCGGCAAAAGGCTGAAGAGCTTGCTGTGGCGTTGCCCGAGCAGGTTGTGGGTATTCTGGCAGAAGAAATCGAATCCAATATCCGGGAGTTGGAGGGGGTGCTCAAACGGCTTCTTGCGGTGTCAAATATAAAAAACCGGCCGATTACGGTGGAATTGGCCCAAACTATCTGCCAAACCAGGCCAAGGTCTAAACCAGCCCAATTGAGTATCGAAAGGATTAAAAAAGCGACTGCTGCGTTTTTTCAGGTTCCAATCGACAAAATCGTGGGCGCGACCCGAAAGCAGGAGATTACAATAGCTCGACACGTGGGAATGTATTTGAGCAAATCCTTGACGGGAGCGCCTTTGAAAACAATCGGAATTCAGTTTGGAAACCGGGATCACAGCACGGTTATTCATGCCTGCAGAACGGTTGAGAAAAAACTTGCAGGAGATCCTGGTTTTGGGGACTTGCTTACGCGACTGGAAAACGAGATTACACGATAACAAAACGTTTCTATTCTGAATATTGAAAAAGGGATGCCGTTCAAGATTTTGGCATCCCTTTTTCACATGCTGTTATATTTATAAATATGTACGTACATATATAGATTTATAAGATAATAATAATAAGGATGTGGATTGCGTGGATAAGTTTTCATACGGGGAGAAAGAGATGAAATTAAGTCTGTTAGCACTGTGTCCTGTCAAATTGGCGTGTGGAGATCGGTGTGGAGAAAATGTGTAAAACTGTGGAATTTTCCACTGTGGGAAATGTGGGTAAGTTTTCCACAGCCACAATCCACATTGTGTCCAGAAAGTTTTCCACAGCCCAATTCTCTGTGCACAGGATGTGCACAGGACAAATAAGAGACGATTATTCAAATATTTACGTATGTTCCCAAAAATGGAGCAGAAAAAAGTTATCCACACTGGGAATAGCGACTCCAAAACTCGATCGCCGAGAATACGGGATTCGGGGGGATCATGATTCGCGTGGGGTTATGGGTTGGGGTGAAACCCCGGCTTGTGTCCGGCTCATCCTGTGGGGTGCCCCTTCGGGCTTGCCTTCAGCAAGCAGTCTGTGACAACCTGTCTCACGGGTTGGGAGACATCAAGACGAACGGGGTGGGAGTTTTAAAATGGTCCGGTTGCAGTTGGCGGAGGAGACGGATCTGAATGGCAAATGAGTGCCCATTTGTTTGGACAAAAGCAGGTTTCCATTCCAGAGAATCGGGACAAAATTGGTCCTGGATTTCGAAGGAATACAGGAGGGGATCGGACGGCAAAAAAAAGTGGACCATTTAGGGGAGAATCCCAAGGTGTTTGGAGATAGAAAAAGGTTGACAAAATCGTTAAAATTCAGTAAATTACGACAGTTGAGAGGGTGTTAAAAACTCGCCAAAATCGGGGGTGTTCAACACCCTGTTTCACAAGGCTTTAGCAAGTGCTTTTTTTTTGAAAATAACTCGATGTTTTTCAGGGGGAGTGGTGCTATGAAAGTCGTGATTGAAAAAGAGGAATTATTGAAGGGAATTCAGGCTGTATTTGACATTGTGCCTTCCAAAACGGCCTTGCCGGTGCTCTCCAACATCTTGTTTGATGCCAATAGAGAGGATGGACGCGTTTGTCTGAGTGCGACCGACCTGGATATTTCAATCACCTGTTCTCTTTCTGCCCAAGTTGAAGAACCTGGATGGACTACCGTCCCTGCCCGAAAATTTTTAGAAATCATCCGTGAACTGCCAGAAGAACCCATTTCGCTCCATGCCGAAGACGGCCGTGTGGCCCTGCAATGCCAAGGCGTTGTGGAAGGCTTCTATTCCCTTATGTCTGTACCTGCCGAGGATTTTCCGGAACTTCCCAGAGAGATCAACGGACCCGAAATGGATTTTTCAGCAGGCGAAGAAGACGCAGATAGCGATGTATTACGCCAGATGATTTCTAAGACCGCTTTTGCGGTTTCCAAAGATGAAACACGTCCGGTCCTCAATGGTGTACTCTGGCAGGTTGGAGACGGCAAAACCACCATGGTTGCCACAGACGGACATCGCCTGGTTAAATATACGCGGGCTGTGGATACCTCCGGTGCAGAAACAGAAGCGATTGTACCTCCGAGGGCACTGAATCATCTTGTCAAGCTGATGTCGGGCGGGAGCCGGCTCGAAAAAGTGTGTTTTGGACAGAATCACTTGAAGTTTGAACTGAGTCTGGAGGAGGATACAGGGGGGACGATTCAACTGTTTTCCAGGCAGATAGAAGGTCCATTTGTAGACTACGAACAAGTGATTCCCCAGAGCAACGGTAAAAAATTGCGGGTTTCCAACAATACCCTGTCTCCCGCTGTCCGGCGGGTTTCGGTGCTTGCAAGTGCACAAACCCATCAGCTCCGGCTCAAAATCGGCGGCAATCAGATCGAGCTGTCGGCCTCCAGCCAGGAAATTGGCGGCGAAGCTCGAGAAATACTGGATGCTGAATATGACGACGAAGAGATGACCATCGGATACAATTCGGCATACCTCCAGGACGTCCTGCGTCGTATTGACTCCGAAGATGTGATGTTTGAGTTGGACAGCGCCGTTGCCGCCGGCATTATCCGACCGGCAGACCAGCCTGAGGGCGAAGATTATCTCTGCCTGTTGATGCCCCTTCGATTGAACGATTGATTTGAGCGGCCAGATCTCGGTTTTCGAATCCTACGGATACCCCCTTGCACGTTTCAGCCCTCAAGCTGAGCCATTTTAGAAACTTCGAACAGGCCGAATTCGCGTTCGATCCAGACAAGACGGTGATCCTGGCCGACAATGCCCGTGGAAAATCGAATCTGCTTGAAGCGCTTTATTTTCTGGCTCTGGGGAAATCGGGCCGGGGAGCCAAAGATCGGGATGTCCTCCGATGGGGTGCCGACTTTTTTGTCATAGAAGCCCAAATTGATCGTGAAGATAACGCCTTTCCCATCCGGATTGCCTATGATCCGCGTGTGGGCAAGAAGCAGGCCTCGCTCGACAAAATTCCTCTCCCACGTCTCTCCGACCTGATCGGTGCGTTCAACGCCGTTCTTTTCTCCCCTGAAGATGTCGACCTGGTGCTGCGAGAACCATCGCAACGCCGTCGCATTCTGGACATCCTGGTTTCCCAGTCCAACGCCTCTTATTTGTCCGATCTAGAGATTTATCAGCGTGTTCTGTCGCAACGAAATCGCCTCCTGAAGGACCGGGGTCAAACCCTATTGTCCGATCCGGACCAGATAGTCCCGTGGAATTTGCAACTTGCCGAATTGGGGAGCCGTATTATTCGGTGTCGTCTGGACGCGCTGGATGCAATGCAACCCCATCTGGCCAATTATTATCAAGGCATTGCCCCTACAGAAGAACAACTGGAAGCCATCTACCGAAGCCCGGTCTCGGGGGATACGAGGGATCAGGGTCAGGACATCCTGGTCGAGGCCCTGTCGCAGCGTTTGGCTCAGGAGGTTGAACTCAAATACACGCTGACGGGGCCCCACCGAGACAATCTGGTGTTTCTCCTGGATGGCAAAGAAGCCCACCAGTTTGCCTCAAGAGGCCAACTCAAAAGCGTTTTACTGTCCTGGAAGCTTGCGGAAGCTAGTTTTTTAGAATATCGAACCGATCGCCGTCCGGTGCTCCTGATGGACGATATTTTTTCAGAATTGGATCGCCGTCGCGCCGAATCCGTGTTGCATTTGATGGAGACATTCGGCCAGGTGATTTTGACATCGGCGCGAGATTCAGACCTGGATTTTTCATCTCAGGGATACGACCGAATCGAACTGTGAACGAAAAACAGATTTTTCAAATGGGTCTGAAGCCGCAGGCAGATTTGCGAGAAGCCCCCGAGCCCACCCGGGTGGGAGATGGGATCCAACGGGTGATTGCTCGGTTGGGGATCGAGACCCAATATCAAGAACAACGGGTGCTGGCCATCTGGCCAGAAGTGGTTGGCGAGGTAATCGCGAAGGAGGCCCGGGCCGATGCGATTCGAAATGGGGCGCTTTTTGTGTCGGTTCCCCACGATACATGGCGGCATCGTCTGATGTTTGAGCTGGAAAGTTTCCGGGATCGCTTAAACAAGGCAGTGGGCGGTGAGGTGGTGCGTTTTATTCGATTGAGCAAATAATTAGGCTGGGAGGGTTTGGTCACATAACGGAGGTTTTATGGCAGATGTTGAAGAAGAATACCGTGCAGATCATATCCAGGTTTTGAAAGGGCTGGAAGCGGTTCGAAAACGACCGGCCATGTATATTGGCGATACGGGTGCTCGGGGTCTCCACCATCTGATTTGGGAAGTCGTGGACAACAGCGTGGATGAGGCATTGGGCGGCTATTGTGATACCATTCGGGTGATGCTCTATACCAATGGTTCGGTGAGTGTCCAGGACAACGGTCGTGGCATTCCGGTGGATGAGCACCCGACCGAAAAACGACCGGCCCTGGAAGTGGTGATGACGGTCTTGCACGCCGGCGGAAAGTTTGACAAAAAGAACTATGCTGTATCCGGCGGATTACACGGGGTTGGCGTGTCTGTGGTCAACGGACTATCCACCTGGTGCGAAGTCGAAGTGTGTTCCAAACTTTTGGATCCGAGCGGGAAAATTTACAGCCAGCGCTACGAACGCGGAGTGCCTACAACGGAATTGGAAGAGATCGGTGCCGGGTTGGAGACGGGGACCAAGATCACGTTTCAACCCGACGACACCATTTTTGAAACGGTCACCTTTCATCAGGAAACCGTTGCCACCAGACTGCGGGAGATGGCTTTTCTGAACAAAAATCTGACCCTTATTTTGAAGGATGAGCGAGACGATTACGAGGAAACCTTCTGCTATGAGGGGGGTCTTCAGGCGTTTGTGAACTATTTGGATGAGGGGAAAACATCCCTTCACGATCCGATCTATTTTGAGGGAGAACGGGAAGATGTCGGGCTGGAAGTTGCCTTACAATATAATGACGGCTATGCCCAGAACGTGTATAGTTTTGTCAACACGATTCATACGGCCGAAGGGGGTACGCACGAGACCGGATTTCGGACGGCACTGACCCGAACGTTGAACACCCATGCGACTCGGAACAATATGTTCAAAAACGACAGCTTCACCCTGTCGGGCGAGGATGTTCGGGAGGGGTTGACCGCCGTAATCAGTACCAAAGTAGCCGAACCCCAATTTGAAGGGCAGACCAAGCAAAAGCTGGGCAACGGGGAAGTGCGCGGGGTGGTGGAATCCCTGGTGGGAGAACTGCTTGGAGAATATTTCGAAGAAAATCCCGGCGTGATTAAAAAGATTTTGCAAAAAGCCATTGAGGCTGCCCGAGCCCGAGAAGCCGCCCGGAAAGCCCGGGAGCTGGTTCGCCGCAAGGGACTTTTGGAAGGCGGCGGATTGCCCGGAAAACTTCTGGACTGTTCTGCAAAAGATCGGAGTGAGACTGAGATTTTCCTGGTCGAGGGCGATTCGGCAGGGGGTTCGGCAGCGCAAGGACGAGACAGGGTATTCCAGGCCATTTTGCCGTTATGGGGCAAGCTCTTAAATGTGGAACGTGCCCGAATTGATCGGGTGTTGGGCAACGACAAGCTTCAGCCGGTGATTATGGCCCTCGGCGTGGGCGTGGGGGAAGAAATAGATCTGGAAAAGCTCCGCTATGGCAAGATCATCATCATGGCCGATGCCGATAAGGACGGCTCGCATATCCGGTCGCTCCTGCTGACTTTCTTCTTTCGATATATGCGGGAAGTCATCACGGCCGGGAAGATTTATATTGCCCAGCCCCCTCTGTTTTTGATCAAAAAGGGTCGCAATGAGCAATATGCATTTGATGAGGCCCAAAGAGACGCGATTCTGGCAGAGTTGGGCGATGACGGCAGAGGGGTGACGGTCCAGCGCTACAAGGGTCTGGGCGAGATGAATCCAGATCAGCTCTGGAATACCACCCTGGACCCGGATCAGCGAACCCTGCTTCACGTGAATGAAACAGATGTGATGGAATCGGAGCACGCGTTTTCCATGTTTATGGGGGCCGATGTCGAGCCCCGAAGGCGGTATCTTGAAAAACATGGGCTGGAGGCACAGCTGAACATTTGATCACGAAGGGCATCTCCCATCCATGAAAATCTCGCCATCTCTCTCCTCTCGTGGTGAGGATGATTGGGATCTTATGGGACACTTTACGGAAGGTATAACATGATGATGGATCGACCGCGGGTGGTTCCCGTCGATATCGGGGATGAACTCAAAAAATCGATGTTGGAATATTCGATGTGTACCTTGGTCGAACGGGCGTTGCCGGATGTTCGAGATGGGTTGAAGCCGTCCCAGCGGCGCATTCTGGTGGCGATGAATGATCTGGGTTTGGCGCCGAATCGCCAGCATCGAAAATGTGCCAATATTGCCGGACACACTTCGGGAAATTATCACCCCCACGGGGAGATGATCGTTTATCCGACCCTGGTGCACCTGGCCCAAGATTTTAAGATGCGCTACCCCCTGGTGAATGGACAGGGCAACTTCGGGTCGATTGATGGCTATCCACCTGCAGCGATGCGATATACCGAAGCCCGAATGGCGGGTCCGGGATATGAGCTGCTGGCAGATCTGGACAAGGGGACGGTGGATTTCCGTCCAAACTACGACGAACGTCGGGAAGAGCCCACCGTGCTCCCGGGGCGATTTCCAAACCTGATTTGTAACGGCACGCTTGGGATTGCCGTGACCATGGCAACCGCCATCCCTCCGCACAACCTGGGAGAGGTGGTCGATGGGATGGAGGCCCTGATCGACAATCCGGACCTGGATCTGATGGAATTGCTGGATTATATCAAAGGTCCGGATTTCCCCACCGGCGGAATCGTCTAAGGGTATCGAGGCGTGGCAGATGCGTATAAGACGGGCCGAGGTCTTATCAAGATCCGGGCCAAGGCCTCTGTCGAGGAGCAGAGTAACGGTCGGGAACGGATCGTGATCACCGAGATCCCCTATATGGTGAGCAAGGCCAATTTGCTGGAAAAGATGGCAGATCTGGTGCGAGACAAGCGCATCGAGGGGATTTCCAATATCCAGGACGAGTCGGGCCGGGAAGGGCTGCGAATTGTAGTGGATATAAAGCGGGATGGTGTGGCAGATGTGGTGCTCAATCAATTGTATAAATTCACACCATTGGAGACCACCTTTGGGGCCAACATGATCGCACTGGTCAATGGGTTGCCACGGCAACTGGACCTGAAGGAGATACTCCAGCATTATATCGACCACCGCCATGAGGTGGTGAAACGCCGAACCGAATATGAAGTGCAGGTCGCAGAAGACCGGGCCCACATCCTGGAGGGGTTGAAGGTTGCCCTGGACAATATCGACCTGGTGGTGAGCATCATCCGGGGGTCGGCGGATCCTGCTTCTGCCCGGATGGCTTTGATGGAAAGCCCGGAATTGTCGGCGACGCGACAGGTGGAATTGTCGGAGCGTCAGGTGGGATCTCCGGCTCCACAGGCGGGATTGTCGGAGCGTCAGGCTCAGGCGATTTTGGCAATGACTTTGCAGCGTCTGACCGGGTTGGAGCGTCAAAAAATCGAAAATGAACTGAATGGCCTCAATCGGGAGATTGAACGGCTGCGTGCCATATTGGCCAGCAGAGAAAAGCGGATGGAAATTGTGAAGGCCGAGTTGCTGGAAGTAAAAGAAAAATATGGCGACGAACGCCGCACAGAAATCGTGCTTTCGGCCTTGGAATTTAACGTGGAAGATCTGATTGCCGAGGAAGATATGGTCATCACGATTTCCCACAGCGGGTATATCAAACGGTTACCTGTGAGTACCTATCGCGCCCAACACCGGGGCGGTCGGGGTGTGAGTGGGATGCAGACAAAGGAAGAGGATTTTGTGGAGCACCTGTTTGTCGCATCCACCCACAGCTATATCCTTTTTCTGACCGACCGGGGACACTGCCACTGGCTGAAAGTACACGAAATCCCCCGGGGGAGTCGGGTGGCACGGGGCCGGCCGATTATCAACTGTGTGGATATGGATCCGGATCACAAGGTGGCCGAGATTGTGCCGGTGAAGGAATTTGACGAAAATCGCTTCCTGATCCAGGTGACCAAAAACGGACTGGTGAAAAAAACTGCGCTATCGGCCTATAGCCGGCCTCGGCGGGGTGGCATTATTGCCATGAACATCCTGGATGACGATCGGTTGATCGAGGCTGTGATCACCGACGGCGACGATCATATCATCATTGCGTCAAAAAATGGCCAGACCGTCCGATTCCGTGAGTCCAACCTCAGGCCGACGGGTCGAAGCACGCAGGGAGTGAAGGGGATTCGTCTGGCCTCCGGCGATGAGGTGATTGGCATGGTGGTGGTGAAGTCGGAAGGCACCCTTTTGACGGTGTGTGAAAATGGCTTTGGCAAACGCACCCCACTGGAGGATTATCCGGTGATCAACCGGGGTGGGAAGGGTGTGATCAACATCAAAACCACGGATCGCAACGGAGCTGTGGTGTCGGTCAAAGATATGGAGAAAGAAAACGAGGTGATGATCGTTTCTCAAAACGGCATCCTGATCCGGTTGCCGATGCAGGACGTAAGCGTTATTGGCCGGAACACGCAGGGGGTGAAGCTGATTCATCTGGGCGAGGGCGACCGGGTCATCGATGTTGCCCGGGTGGTCCGTCAGGATGATGAAGGGGAAAGTGAAGCGGATAAAAAGGAATCCTCGGAGGACGAGGCCGTTTCTGTCTCGGAAGTCAGCGGACAGGAGGCCGATCTTAACGGACAGGCTTCCGAATTAGAGAACCGGTGATGTAATGGTTCAATCGCACCTGTGGATTTGCAGAAATCGAGACATTCGAAAAAAGAGTTGGAGGATGTATCTGAAATAGGTCCTTATTTTGTTGCGACCCGTTTCCAGAAAAAGCAGGTATTTGCCAGAAAGGGCGCTGATTCAAAACCAGCGCCCTTTCTGTTTTCGGTCTCGAATGGATTATTTTTTGATTTTTTTCCATTCTTTGGTGTGGTTGACAATCCGCGTTTCGAGCCGTTCTTTCTGTTTGCTCAGGGTTCGTTCTTTTCGCTGGATAATAGCATTTTCGGCCTCCAGGGATTTCAGCTGGCCCCGGACGTTGCGAAGTTCCGCTTCGGATTTGACAACATTGTTCCGGAGCCGAACCTTCATTTTAGTGGTCATAACTTTGGCTATGACCGTGCCCATCAGGGCGAGGACCATAAAAATACCGGTGAAGATTTCCATCGGTGACCTCCGGTTCGAAGCCCGGAAAACGAGGAGCGTTAGGGGTTGACGATGCGGATGACTTGGGCGGGCTCTGTGACAATGGGCAGCTGGTTTAATGCTTCGATCGCAGCGCGGATCGAAGATTCCGGAGCTTCGTGGGTTGTCAGGATGAGCGGGACGGTTCCGTCCTGGGTTTCGGATCGGCCGTGTTGAATGACCGTCTCGATGCTGACGTCTTTGTTTGCAAAGAGGGTTGCGATTTGGGCCAGCACGCCGGGCCGGTCGTATACGGTGAGTCGGAAGTAGGCCCCGGTCTGAATTTCCTCTGGGGGCACGGTGATGGCTTCGGGCAAATTGTCCAGGACAAGGCCCGGCCCTGCGTGTCCTGCTTTTCGGCGTTCGGCCTGGGTGATCAGATCGGCGACCACGGCGCTGGCGGTGGGCAACTCGCCGGCGCCTCGGCCGTAGAAGACCTGGGGACCTGTGGCGCTGCCGACGACTTCGACGGCGTTAAATTCGTCTTTGATATTGGCCAGAAGCGAGTCTTGGGGCACCAGGGCGGGGTGGACCCGGGCTTCGATGCGGTCCCCAGCGGATCTGGCGATGCCCAGGAGTTTGATGGTATAGCCCAGTTCGCCGGCAAAGTCGATGTCGAGGGAGGTGATATGCGAAATGCCTTCTTTGAGGATCTGGCCGGGCGAGAGGTGAACCCGAAAGGCCAATCGGCACAGAAGCGCCAGTTTTTGCGCGGCGTCGGTGCCGTCGATGTCCATGGTGGGATCGGCTTCGGCAAATCCTTTTTCCTGGGCCTGGCCGAGCATGGTGTCAAAATCGCCGCCTTCTTCGGTCATCCGGGTAAGGATATAGTTGGTGGTGCCGTTTAAAATACCGTAAAGGGATTCGATGTGATTGCCCACCAGGCTGTTGGACAGGACCTGGATGATGGGAATGCCGCCGCAAACACTGGCTTCGAAGCCCAGGCCGACGTTGTTTTTGGCCGCTGCTTCAAAAAGCGGGTTGCCCTGTTCGGCCAGGAGGGCCTTGTTGGCGGTGACGACATCTTTTCCGGCTTCGAGGGCCAGTTGGCAGAGAGACCCGGCAGGATCGAGACCGCCCATGACTTCGACCACGATCTGGACGCTGGGGTCGTGGACAACGGCTTCCGGATTGTCGGTAAATAGATCCTGGGGCAGATCGACGGCTCGGGGTTTGGACAGGTCGCGAACGGCCACGCGGCGGATCTGGAGGTCCAGACCTTTGACCTGGTGAAAATAGTCTGCGCGATCCTGGAGGATGCGGGCGACGCCTCCGCCGACCACGCCCATCCCAATCAGGCCGATGCCGATGGCCTCAGATGCCATTTGGGTCTCCTGGAAATTCGATATTTAAGGACTTATCCGGCAAAGAATATAGGTAAAAGTTAGATTTTCCGCAACTTGAAGGAGGGCGCAAACGGCTTTTGTCCGAAGGGTCTCGCCCGGGGGTTATGGGGTGCATC
>JAPUJS010000347.1 GCA_027296045.1 bacterium
AACCGGGTCTGTTCATATTGTGCAAACGGCGTGTCCACATCCATTTCTTCAGCCAGGGTTTCCAACCGTTCCTGATGGTTCGGTGAAACCGGAATCCCCTGTTCCCTATTTTCCTGTTCCCAGATATATTCCATCCCGCCAGCCAGTTCGGCCCGATCGGTGCCCGGCAACGGTTGGGTGGATCGGGCCTCGCCGATGTAGCGATCCATTTCCTGTTTGAAGGTGTCGATGTCTCGGAAGCGGTTGATATCGAATACGGCGATGAAGGCACCCTGATGCGGCGCTGCACCCTGGCCTTCACCGGAAAACTGAAAGCCGTCGCTCCACATGCCGGCCAGGATGCCGCCCAGGGCCTGGAAGACAGTGCCCAATCCGAGGGATTTGAAAAACGCCTGCGGGAATTGCGCCATCAAATCCTCATTGTAAGGCAGAAAGCTGGCGGACATGTCGAGGATCAGGGGCGGCTGTGTGCCTGCAGGAATGGCGATGCTCATGGGAGATCCGCCGGAGGCGCTCAGGACGGTGGCGTCGGGCCTGGGGCGATATCGGTGGGAGGAGATGGCCAGGCCAATGCAGTCGTGGGCCAGGGCCATGCGGGAATAGTTGCCGGCCGCGCCGAAGTGGAAATGGTTTCGGGTGGTGATGGTAGAAACGCCTGTATCCAGCGCTTTTTCAATCGCCATTTCGGTGCCGCGATGGGCCGGGAAATATCCCAGGCCCCCATCACCATCCAGAACGGCCGTAGCCGCAGACTCACTCACCACCGTGACGTTGGGATGGGGATTGGTATGGCCGTCGCGCATCTGCCGCACATAGTCCGCAGTTTGCTGGGTGCCGTGGCTGAAGACACAGCGCAGGTCATTGGCCACCAGGGTGTCGGCCATGTGGATGGCGTGGGCATCGGGGGCATCGACTTTGCGAAAGAGGACCGCGATGAAGTCGCGCATGACGTCTGCGGGGATACGAATCCCTTCGGGAGGTGGTACGTTATAACGTGGCATAATGATCTCTCTTCCCTTCCGCCCCGGAATACAGGAGACAGGAGACAGGAGACAGGAGACAGAATACAGGAGCCCCGCCCGTCTCCGGCATTCTGTTTTTCCTGGGCGGATGGGTGGAGCGGCTCCTGTCTCCTGTCTCCCGATGGTGAGCGGGGTGGAGCAGTTTAGATATATCCTGTCGATCCATCCGGCCGCACGGAACAGGTCCGTTGCCAGTGCCGGTATTCATCTTTGCTGATGGCTTCTTCGTCAACCTCGACCCCCAGGCCTGGACGGTCGGGCCGCAGTTGCAGGTAGCCGTTGGTGGGCACATAGGGGTCGTCGAGCCAATGGTTGTCGCCCGGGAGGTGGTATTCCAGGATCTTGAAGTTGGGGGTGGCCGCAGAAAAATGGAGATTGACAGCCGTTGCGAGCGGTCCCATCGGGTTGTGCGGGGCAATGGTGACGTAGTGGGCTTCGGCAATGGCGGCAATTTTGCGCATTTCCAAAAGTCCGCCACAGGCACAGATGTCGGGCTGGATGATGTCGGCGCCTTGCTTGGACAGGAGGTCCAGGAATTCGAAGCGGGTGTAGAGGGATTCACCGGTGGCTAAAGGGACGATCATTTGTTCACGGAGACGGGCCCAGGCATCGCTGTTTTCGGGGCGCAGGGGTTCTTCGTAGAAATAGGGGTCGTAGGGCGCTAGGGCATTGGCGAGTTGAAGGGCCTGAATGGGTTCGAAGATTTTGGCGTGGGGGTCAAAGGCAAACTCCCAATTGTCGTCGCAGTGGGTGCGGAGTTCTTCGAAATATTCGGCGGCGGCTTTGCAGACCAATCCCCAGCGGTTGGCATTTTGATCGATTCGGAAGGGGCCGGTTTTAAAGGCGGTGAAGCCCCAGTCTTCGTTGAGCTTCTGGGCCGCTTCGGCCGCTTCTTTCCCACTGCTGCCGCCGATGGACCGGTAGACCTGCACCTGGTCCCGGCAGGCACCGCCTAAGAGCATATAGACGGGCAGGCCGGCGGCTTTTCCCGAGATGTCCCAGAGGGCGTGGTCGAGGCCCGACATGGCGGCCAGGCCGAGGGCACCTGGGGGGAAGCGATTTTGCTGGAAGAGTTTGAGCATGATGTATTCGATACGACGAGGGTCTTCGCCTTTGATCATCACGAAGATGTGGTCCATGATGGCCTCAACGGCCAGTTCGGGACCGTGGCAATAAACTTCGCCCCAGCCGTAGAGGCCTTCGTCGGTCTCGACTTTCACGAGGGCACGGGGCCGGGTGCCGTCGAGGGTCATGAAGGTCTTGATGGCGGTGATTTTCATGCGTAAGGTTCTCCTTTTCAAAATTTTAAAATTGGCCTTGTGGCAGGCCTTGGCGGTGTGCTTCGGGTACAATCGGTGCAGGGCCTTGACGTCTGGTGCTTTTGAGATCACAGTTGTGGAGATACGACGTTTGAGCCCAATACTTGATCATGATGCTACCAGAGGCAGAGGATGTCAAGCAGAACGGTTGGGCAAAAGAAAAGCCCGATCATTTGATCGAACTTTTGTGTGACGATTTTCGAGCCTACTGGCGGCCAACTGGAAAAACCACCCTATGTGGTTGGATGTTTACTCGTATCGGAGCGATTCTACAAATCTTGGGAGATAATGACAGTCCGCGGCCGCGTTTTCCACATCCACATCGTCGATGGCCAGCCAGACAGTGACGACTTTGGAGGGGGAGAGCGGCCAGTAGGAGGCGTCCTGGTGCCAGGTCACCTGTTTGGTGTCGCCGGGCATTTTGCAGAAGTAGTGGGTCATCACGCAAACCAGGTTTTCGCCTAAAAGGTCCTGAACGTAGTCCAGGATGCGGTCTTCCATGACCAGGTCGTAGATGCCCCGGCAGGTGTTGTGCCAGCCGTTGATGGAATAGCTGTTGCGGCCTTCTGCTTCTGCCATTTTCATGAGCGTTTCGAAATAAGAACGATTGGCTTCAACCTCTTGGGGGGCGAAGACGCCGAGGGGGAAGATGTAGCCTTTTTCGTTGAAGTGGGCGATCTGTTCGCGGGTGAGGTATTGGGGAGAGTCGTTTTTTGCGGGGAAGAATTTGAGTTCCCGGTTCATGCCGGGGTGTGCGTCGGTGATGGACATGGTTTGATCCTTGGAGGTGGTGGTGCGGTTCTGCGGCCCTCTGTGCAGTGTGGTGGTGTTGGGATGGGTTCTGCGGTCCTCTGCGATCCAGCGGTGCTGGGCGGCGGGCTCACCCTACTCTTTCAGCATACACATAATATGCACCCAGCGAAACGCCTTCTCCATCGGTGAGTTCGGTTTCCAAATTTTTCTGGCCGGCCTCCAGGCGATAGGTGAAGGGGATGCCCTTGTCAGCGGATTCGATGGTTTGCGATTGTTCTTCGCCGTCGATGCGGATGCGGGCGGTGGTGACTGCGATAGCCCGGCCGCCGTAGTAGGGGGTGAGTTTGCCGGGGATGCCTTCGACAATGGTGCGGTTTTCTTCACGGGGCCAGCGGCGGAGTTCGAAGCGGTAGTCGCCTTCTTCGGGCACTTCGATGGCCCATCGGCCGTTGCATAAGAGGCCACTGCGAATCGTGCCCTGGTTCCAGGCACACTGGCTGTCTTCGTTGTGCCAGTCGTGGGTGGTGATGGCCGAGACGGGTTCGTGCTCGGTGCCAATGATGATGGGAACGTCTTCATCGAAGCGTTCGGAGACCTGGCCCCACCAGGCTTCATAGTGGGTTCGCAGGTCTTCAACGACGTCCGGGTACTGGGTCGATACATCGGTGCGCTGTTCGGGATCGGCCTGGATGTCGTAGAGCTCTTCGCCGTTGATGAGACGCCATTGCTGGGTCATGGTTGCGCACTTGCGCCATTTGATGGGATGTTCCACGCGCTGAGAGTCGGTGACGAGTACGCGTTCGGGCCAGGTATCGGTGCCTTCCATCAAGGGCTTGAGGCTGGTACCGTTGATGCGGTCGAGCGCCTCATCGGAAATGGGGATGTCGCACAGGTCGCACAGGGTGGGCAGGAAGTCGATGTTGGCGACGAGGGTGTCGATGTCGCGGCCTTCGGTGTATCCGCCTGTCGGCCAGTGAAAGAGGAAGGGGACGGTATGGCCGCCGTCGTATTCCGAGCCTTTTTTACCACGCATTCCGGCATTATAACCGTCTGTCAGAAAGCCCTCATTGTCCAGGTTGCAGCCGCCGGCGGTGCCATTGTCGGTCATAAAGATGAAGATAGTGTTATCTTCCAGGCCTTTTTCTTTTAGGAAATCACGCATCAGTCCCACGTTTTCGTCGATGTTGGTGATCATGCCGTAAAACCGGGCGCGCTGATCCGGCACGTCGCCCTGATAGAGTTCTCGGTAAGGATCGGCAACGTTGAAGGGGCCGTGGGGGGCGTTGGTGGGGATGTAACAGAAGAAGGGTTGATCGCCGCAGTCTTCAATGAAATTTTTGGCCTCGTCAAACCAGATGTCGGTACAGTAGCCCCGGAATTTTTCGGGCGTGCCGTTGCGGAAATAGGTGTCGTTAAAGTAGGTGTTGCCCCAGTAGTCGGGGGTTTGGTGGACGCCACCTCCGCCGTGATAGACGGCGGTGTCGAAGCCGCGGTTGTGGGGGTGGAAGGGGTAGTTGTCGCCCAGGTGCCATTTGCCAAACATGCCGGTGCGATAGCCGGCGGCTTTGAAGAAAACGGCGATCGTGGTTTCGTCTTGCCGTAACAGGGAGCGGCCGCCAATGGTGTGCCACACGCCGGTGCAGTTGCAATAGCGGCCGGTCATGAGGCCGGCCCGGGTGGGCGCACAGGTAGGCCCGACATGGTAGTTGGTGAAGCGGACGCTTTCGGTGTAGAGCTGATCCATGTTGGGCGTCTGAATGATCTCATTTCCGTGACAGCCCAGGTCGCCATATCCTTGATCGTCGGTGATGACAAAAACCACATTGGGAGATGCCATAGATTAGATGCTCCTTTTGAAAAAATCGAAATTTGGCTCAGCGGTAGATCCTGACGCAAGTGTCCCGGGTACAACCGGTGCAGGGCAGGAACGCATGCTGCCTCCACGAAAGCTGCTGTGGAAGGACCGGGATCGGTGGTTTTATGGGCAACAGGGGGGTTAGGTCAAAACCGGCTTCACATACTCCGGCGAATACCGCAGACAGCGATAAATCACAGGCCGACTATTTTCGTGGCGATGGGGATTCACAAACTCCCAAACAATTTCTCCGTCCGGTGTGACCTCAAATAGCCGGGCTTTGCCGCCCTCGCAAATGAGGGTGTTGCCGTTGGGCAGGCGCTGGGCGCCCGAGATGGCGGCGGAAAAGAAATCTTCCTTGGGATCGGCAAGGTATTCCCACTCGATTTCTTCAGTGAGGGGGTTGAGCTCAATGACGCGGGAGTATTTTCTGAGGGTGCCGTTGTCGAAGATGAGCACGTTGCCATTGGGCAGCATGTGGGGCTTGTGCTGGCCGTCGATGATCCCAGGCCCCCAGGCCCAGACGATGTCACCTGTGTCGTAGTCAATCACGCCGATGACGTCGTTGCTGCGGTAGGAAAAGAAGATGTTGCCGGGTTTGAAGCGAACAGGATCGCCGTTCGCTTTTTCTTTTTCGTAGGTTTCGTTGGGCGGGATGAGCTGGAGGGTGTTGTTGTGCGCCCAGTCGAATGCGAACCCACTTTTGGCCCGGTCCAGGACGTGCTGCCAGGCTTCAGGAGACAGGCAGGTTTCCAGGTCTTCCAGGTGTTCCTCTCCCTTCCACTCCCATACGAGGT
>JAPUJS010000348.1 GCA_027296045.1 bacterium
AATGGGTCGATCCGAAATGCATCGCCCCAATAATAAATCCCCTGCGTCAAAAGATCCAACCGATCAATACCCGTATTCAACTTGGCATAGGCCGTGTTGGGAAAGGGAAACCCATAATAAAACAGCGAAAACACCTCCCACAACAAGAAGGGCAACATTCCGACAGCAACAACCCGCAAGCGGCCCTTGACCACCAGCAAAAGAGCAGGCAGATAAATAAGTCCGGAATCCATCCGGTTCACCAGCGCCAGGCCCGCGATCCATCCCATCCAGAAAACGTTCCGATTATCTCGTATCCCATCCCGTAAATAGACTGCCAGGAAAAGCGATAACAACAAGTGCGTCAGCGGATTTTCCAGGCCCGAAGTGGAAAAATCCACATACGCCTTGGAACAAACCATCAGACCCAGTCCGACAATCGCAGCCATTGGCGTCCGGGCAATCTTAAGAACAAATACCGCAACCGCAGCAACTGAAACAGCAACGGACAGCACAATACTGGTATAGAAAATTTCTCCGGAAATCCAATATCCACCCGAGATCAAAAAAAGCCAGAGCGGATTCGTATACCCCTGCACACGTTCGGACACATTCCAGCGCAGTCCATAACCATGGATAAAATTGTCCACCGTGCGAAAAAAGATATACGCGTCATCACACAACCAGGCATCTTTCAAAACCACACCCAGGTAGAGCAAAGCCAGCGCCCCGAGTCCGGCCTGCCACCGTCTGTCTGTAAATCCCTCTAACACCATATCCCGCCTACTCCGACCGCAACCTGAAGCCCTGTGCCGTTAAAAATTCATCCAACTCCGCCCGGTCGTGAAAACGCCCGGTTCGCCCCGCCATCACCCGGGTCCAACGTGGGTCCCGGTCGTGCATGCCTTGGGAGCCATAAAATTCCGTCATCGCCTGGTCGTATGCCTCCATATACTCCTTCTGCGCCTCATCGTCCAAATACTGTTCCCGGTGCAACACCGCCTCTAAAGGCAGCCGGGGTTTGCAGGCCGGGTCCTGTGCCGGATATCCGATGCACAGCCCGGAAACTGCATACACATAAGGCGGCAAAGCCAGCAGTTCCCCGACCGCCTTCGGATGGTTCCGCATCGCCCCAATCATACAAATCCCCAATCCATACGATTCGGCAGCCACAGCCACATTTTGCATCACCAGGGCCGCGTCTATAGAGGAGATCAGCAAGGCTTCTACATAATCGCCGTCAAACCACTCGGCATTGTGCATTTCTCCGGCCATGTGATCCCGGTGCAGATCGGCACAAAAGACCAAAAAGGCCGAACACTGATGGATTTGTGCCTGATCGGCACATAATTTTGCCAGCCGGGCTTTGCGTTCCGGATCCGCCACATGGATCACACTATAGGCCTGGAGATTGCTGGAGGTGCTCGCGCGCTGTCCACACACAATCAGTTCTTCCAGCAACCCCTCGGGCATCTGCCGATCCTCAAATTGACGAATGCTGCGATGGCCCATCAAAACCTTAATCGTCGGATTGCTCACAAAAAATCCTTTCTGTTAGATGCGAAGCCCCTAAAAAAGCCGCTCCCCCTTTTACGGTTGCTTCCAATGCAGAAGATGGTTTCCTTATCGGAACCCATATCCCCGGTTGAACCGTCAACCGATTTTATAAAGAACGGAAATGTACATCCCATAAAGTACAATCTCAACCCATGAAGTGCAACCAGATCCTGATCATTCGTACCGGTGCCCTCGGAGATGTCATCCTCACCCTGCCGGTCATCCAATCCCTTCGGTCGGCATTTCCCCGGGCACAGATCCAGATGCTGGGGAAAACCGATACCCTTACCCTTGCCCAAGAATATATCAACCGGTTCGACAGCATCGACCACGCAGACTGGGCACCTTTTTTTATCGCCAATCGCACCTTGCCCCCAAATCGGGTGCAGAATCTGTCTGCCACAGACCTTGTCCTCTCCTATTTGCCCGATCCAGACGGGATATTTACAGCCAACCTTCGCAGGGCTGGTGCGCAAACCGTTATTTCCTATCCCCCACATCCGCCAGAGGACGGACGCCTCCACACGACAGATCATCTGCTTCGCCCCCTGATGGATATGGATCTCCCCGTCGCCTCTCGGCAACCACAGATTACCCTCGAGCCAGCAGAAACCGAAGCCCCGACCGTGAAGGGTTTAGCAGACCATTTTGTCGCCATCCATCCCGGAAGTGGTGGCGTCTTCAAACGGTGGCCGTCCGAACGATTCGCCCAGCTTGCAGATCACCTCATCCAAATCGGCTGGCCGGTCGTACTTCTCTCCGGTCCTGCCGACGGCGACCTGAACCGTGAAATCCTGGACCAGATGTCTTGCACCCCAACCTGTATGCCACAGTTGCCATTAAGACATCTGGCGGCGGTCCTCCAACGAGCAACCGTCTATCTCGGCAACGATTCCGGTCCCTCCCACCTATCAGCAGCCGTCGGCACACCCACTCTGGCCCTGTTTGGGCCCACAGATCCACGCATCTGGGCCCCCCGAGGGAAAACGGTTCACATCATTCAGGGCGACCTCCATTCCCCTTTAGAACAACGCCTCAAAACGATTTTAATCCCACAGGTGCTCAAATACCTGCACCCTTATATCCACCGGTCTTGAATTCTCAAGCTTGACTGAAACCATATAAACTGTTAATCTTACAGGGCATTTAATCCTATATCACCTGCCACGATACGTTCCAGATAAACCCATGTCCCAGGCCCTGCTGATTGTCGATCACGGTTCCAGGCGTGAAGAGGCCAACCAGATGCTTGAAGAGGTCGCCCGGACCGTACGCCGGTTGTGCCCGAATGTGATGGTACACATCGCCCATATGGAACTGGCTGAACCCAGCATCCGGCAAGGTATAGAAACATGTGTACAAGATGGTGCTACGGACATTGTTGTGCATCCCTATATGCTCTCGCCAGGCAGACATGCCACACAAGATATCCCCCAAATGGTTCAAGAGATTGCCACACGTTTCCCCGACATTCGTTTTCGTGTCACCGATCCGCTTGGTCTGCACGACAAAATTGGAGAGGTAATCCTGGAACGCGCCGGTCTGGTCTAAAGGATTTCCATGCCCACCAACAAACCCGCCCTGCGCCGGGTCTTTTACACCACCTTCGCCCACACAGCCATCGATTTCTACATGCTGCTCTCGCCCCCCCTCTGGGCGTTTTTCAAAACCCACTTCTCCCTGACCCTCTCTCAAGTTGCCATCCTGCCTTCGGTCGTGTCTGTCTGCGGTTCCATCACACAGCCCTTCATGGGCTATCTGGGCGATCGCAGAAACCGCATGGCACTTGTCGCTCTGGGCGTGCTGATCTGTGCCGTGTTTGTCTCCAGCATCGGCTTTGCACCATCGGCGCCCATCCTTGCCCTTTTGCTCATCGCTGCCTCCATGGGGTCTTCTCTCTTTCACCCCAACGCCGGCGGCCTGGTGACCCGTTTGCTCCCCGAACGATCCAATATGGCCATGGCCATCTTCCTCACCGGCGGCACACTGGGCATGGCCATCGCCCCGATTGTCGGTACCCAGATTATTGCACGACACGGACTCGAAAAAATCTGGATCATCATCTTTCCCGGCCTGATCCTCTCGGCCTTTCTCTACCTGGCCTCCCGAAAAAGCGCCCCGGAAGAAATCGAAAAAGCACCCGCCCGCTTCGACCTGAGCATTTTACGTACCCGTGCCATGCGGCCCTTGCTGGTCTTATATGCCATCAGCGTCTTCCGTTCCCTCATCCATTCGGGCTTTGTCTCCTTCACCGCCCTGTTGGGGGAAAGCTGGGGCTGGTCAACGGGCAAAATCGGCTGGGTATTCTCCGGCTATCTTCTGGCCAGCACCGCCGGTCGCATGGTCGGCGGCTATCTGGGAGACCGGGTCTCCCCCCGCAAACTCCTGGCCTTCTCCAACGCCACCTCGGCCCCTTTTCACATCGGATTTTGCCTGTTTCCGGGGCCTGCCGCCATCCCACTCTTTTTTATCGCTGGCTTCCTTTTTGACCTGGGAATCACCACCACCATCGTCTTGGCCCAGCGTGTTCTGCCCCAAAATACCAGCACAGCCACCGGACTGGTCATGGGGTTTGCCTGGGGCGCTGCCGGACTGATGATCCCCTTGATTGGAAAACTGGCCGAGCTCACATCCATTGCCGATGCGCTGATCGTCGTGTCCTTATCCCTCATCCCGGCAACCATTCTGGTGGTCCTCTTACCCACCGAAATATCCACCCAAACCGAACCGGCCAAAGCAACCGCCGATGATTAAAGTGACTGCCAGACAGCTCCTTTCACTCTCCATCGCCCTCTTTCTCATTTCCCTGCCCCAGCCGGGTCACACACAGTACGTACCCGGCCAGATTCTCGTCCGCCTTCACCCCTCGGCTTCTAAGCCAACGGCCACCACTTTCGGGCATCTTGCAAACCAATACGGCATCTTATCGATGGAGCCCCTTTACGAAACGCCAATTCGCCGGGCCAAACCAGCGGAGATAGGGCGCTTCTCCCATTTGTATCGCATCCGCATCACCGGCAATCCCGAAGAAGCCGCCCATGCATTCTCCAATGCCCCAAACGTCATCTACGCCCAGCCCAACCACATCTTTCGCCCCCAGCAAGCGCCCAATGACCCCCGTTTCTCTTCCCAACAAAATCTCACCACCATCCACTGGCAAACCCTGGCCGATGCGCTGGGCCCGGTCCAAAAACAAATCACCGTGGCCATTATCGACTCCGGCATCGACTATACCCACGAAGACTTAGCACCCAACATCTGGACCAATGTCCAGGAAGCCAATGGCCAACCGGGAGTCGACGACGACAACAACGGATATATCGACGACATTCGGGGCTGGGATTTTACCCACGCGCCCGATCTTCCCGGCAGAGGGGATTATCTACACCCCGACAACGATCCGATGGACGAATCCGGCCACGGCACCCATGTGGCCGGCATTATCGGTGCCGAAGCCAACAACGGTCTGGGCATTGCCGGCATCGCCCCCAATGCCCAATTGATGGCCCTGCGTGCCGGCCTCTCCCTCCAGTCCGGCGCCACCTTCCTCGAAGAGGACGACCTGGCCGCCGCCATCTTGTATGCAGTCGACAATGGTGCCCATATCATCAACATGAGCTGGGGCGGCCCCGAACGTTCCTTTCTCATTACCGACGCCCTCCACTTCGCATCTGAAAATGGCCTCCTCCTGATTGCCGCTGCCGGAAACTCCGGAGAAGTAGGTATTGTGTCTCCTGCCGCCCGCAACATAACCATCGCCGTAGGTGCCACCGACCGCAATGACCGCCTGGCCAGTTTCAGCACCATTGGTGCCTCCCTGGACCTGACCGCCCCGGGGGTAAACATCCTCAGCACCCAACCCGGAAACGCCTATACGTCTCGCTCCGGATCGTCTTTTGCCGTCCCCCACATCTCCGGCCTATCCGCCCTCCTGCTTTCCCGATTTCCAGACCTCACTCCCCAGCAGATACGCACCCGTCTGGTCAACGCAACCGCAGACCTCGGTTTCCCCGGCTGGGACTTCACCTTCGGCGCAGGCCGCATCGATGCCGCTGCCCTGGCGGCCCTAACGGATCCCCCTCCTGTGGTCCAGATTCTATCCCCGGATTCTGGCGACGCCTCCCACACGGCATTTGACATTGTTGCGAAGGCTTCGGGAGCCAGCCTCACAACCTATCGCCTATCCTGGGGGTTTGGCCAGATTCCCCAAAGCTGGACGGTGCTTCAAACGGGTGCCCCTTCCGAGGTCATCACCTTTCGCTGGCCAGTAGACGCCCTGCAAGACACCACTCTGGTCCTCCGGCTGGAGGCAGACCTGGTGAATGGCCGAACCCTGGAGG
>JAPUJS010000349.1 GCA_027296045.1 bacterium
CGTACATCCACGCCGTATCGATGTGGGTATACCCCAGCCTCAGCGCCTCTTTCACGGCCCACTTGCAGGCCTCCCCACGCAGGTCCCACGTCCCCAGCCCCAGCACCGGCATCTCGTATCCTGAAACAAGCGTTATGTGCTGCATATCTTACCTCCCCTGTTCTAGACCTTCATCGCCATCCGTAGACAAAATGGGCAATCCCCCACCTTATCCCGCCTTATTCCTTAAAGTGCTAGATTTTCTCACCCAATCAAACTGCCGATTGGAAACACTGCCTACCAGGGCACCGCAATTCCCAGCTCTGTTCCCAACTTTTCCAACCGCGTCTGATGCTCCGGTCCAACAGGAATCCCACTTTCGCGATAGACCCGCTCCCGAGCCGCCTCTGGACCGCCCGGAAGATACGCTTCATCAAACCCGTCCAGAGGCGCCAGTGCCCGCACTTGCCGCACGTAATCATCCATTTCCCGCTTGAATCGATCCGGATCGCTAAACAAATCAATCCGAAAAGCCATCACCAGCGCCCCCATCAACTTCGGATCGCCGCCCGACCCCGTATGCGTCGGCGCTTCGGCCAAAAATCCACCCCAGGCCTGACAAATCGCCCCCAGACCAATCGACCGGAACACAATTCCAGGCGCCATCTGCGTAATCGCCTCCCGGTGGGGTGAGTTGGCAAACAAATCGTGCTTCGCCCGAAAATCCAGCACCACAGAATCGTCCTCTCCAGCTGGCGCAGAAAACGCCCAGGGCGCACCCCCGATTGCCTCGTAAAACGGCATCCCCGGCTTCAAATCCAGCTTGAACCCCTGCGTTACCAGGGTCAGCAAATCGTGCCCCAACGTCAACCGCGCGTAAATCCCCGCCGCCCCAAAATGCCCGTGATTCCGGCTCACCAGAACCGCCATCCCCGTCTCTTTCGCCTTCTCCACAATCCGTAATGTCCCCTCATATGCAGGGAAATATCCCAGACCGCCATCGCCATCCAGCAACAAACTCACCGGCGTCTCCTTCACCACCGTCACATTCGATTTGGGGTTCAGTTTTCCATCCCGCAACCAGATTGCATATCGCGCAATCTGTCGGGTACCATGGCTAAAAATCCCGCGCAGATCATTTTCCACCAGCAATCGCGCCAGCAGATTGGCCTTCTCTTCCGGCAACCCGACCGACTGTCCCGCTTCCGACACAAAAGCTTGCATCGCTTCATGGGGCACACGAACCGACGCCTCAGGAGGAAGATTCATAAACTCTCCTTTTCATACCAAACCCGCTGTCAGGTTTTCATCTGGAAGTGGGTAAAACCTAATTCGTATACGACACCGTCCCCCGCTCATCCACCGGATACCCCCACTGTCGAATATACTCCATCCCCGGCAAAAATTCATCCCCTCGCTCATCCAGTTTGCGCTGCAACCAGTCGTCGAGCTCGCGTAAAAGCTCGGTCCCATTTCGCCCTACAAGCAAATTTTGTTGTTGAAACGGATCTTCTTCATTGTCATATAACAACCACGGGCCGTCCAGCGTGCGAACATAGGTGTATCGATCCGTCCGAAGTCCCCGATAGGCCCGGCCGTTAATCGCCGTGAAAAATTGCCCGAAAGGCTGCGGGCAACTCAACACGGCCGCGCCGTCGGAAGGGTTATCTCCCCCATTCAAATACCCCGAAAAATCCAGCCCCTCCACCGTCTCCGGCACCGGAACACCACACAACCCCAGCAGGGTCGGCATAATATCCGGCACATCGATCAAGGCATCCATCTCACGCCCCTCCCGACCAAACATCCCCGGATAAAACAACAAAAATGGAACCCGGATCGACTCCTCCCAGGGTCGCTGCTTCTTGGTCTCTCCCTGAGATCCGAGCATATCCCCATGGTCGGAAAAGAAAAGAACGATCGTATCCTCCTCCATCCCTTCTTCCCGAAGCGTTCCCAACAAATCTCCCATACAGTCGTCCAGCGCCGTGCAATGTGCATAATACCCAGCCAGCCATTCCCGTGCATTTGCATTCATCGACTCTGGAACATTCGGGCGCATATACAAATCTCGCGCCCGATACAGTTCCCGATAACGCTCCGGGGCGGTCTCATACGGAGCGTGAGGCGGCCCCCGGGATGCGCAATCGCATCATACCCCTCCCACCTCAACTTCTCCTCCGAGTCCCCTTCGTAATAATACGATTGATTATAATTGTGCGTACACTCCAGCACCTTCCAGTATTCAAACCCCTGCCGACGCTCTGGAGGAATATAGCTCGACCGTCCCTGCCCGTCTACGTGCCACTTTCCAATATACGCCGTATCATATCCGGCCCCCTTAAACGCCTGTGCAATACTCACCGCATCATTGCCCAGCGTTACGTCATTCACAAAAAGCCCATGGGTCAGCGGAAACTGTCCGGTCAACAGCGACCCCCGAGCAGGGGTGCAAACCGGACACCCCGACACAGCATGGGTCATGTGGATGCTTTCTCCCGCCAGCCGATCCAGATGGGGCGTCTGCACATTGGGGTCGCCCGCATATCCAAATGCCTGTGCCCGCCACTGATCGCCAAAAACCAGAACCACATTCGGTTGCTTCAAAGCCATATCATCCTCCCATTCAAAATCGATCGCATCCATAAAGAACGGTCCTAAGCCTGACAAAAAATCGGCCTCCTGTCAAGCAACAAAACACCCCACCGAAGCACAGCCACCTTGACATCCAGAATCGAAACCCCTATTTTGCCAACTCAAACCGAAAACAAAAAGAGGATACCCATGAACGACCCAGCCCTTCAAGACCTCCTAGACCTCCTCCAAATCGATGGCCCGCCCGCCCAGGAAACCCGGGTCGCCGCCTTTCTCCGAAAACGACTCCTCCAACTCGGCATCCCACAAGAAAACATCGTCGAAGATCGCGCTCAAGATCAGAGCGAATACAAAGGCAATACGGGCAACCTCATCGCCCGCATCGACGGAAGTCAAAACAGTCCACACCTCATGTTCAGCACCCACATGGACACCGTCCCCGACGCTGTGGGCTGTGCACCCCGCCTGGATGCCGACAACAACCGCATTGTCAATAACAATCCCGAAACTGCCCTCGGTGGCGACAACCGCACCGGCTGTGCGGCCCTCCTCCACCTGACCCGAGAACTCATCGCCCTAAAGGCAGACCATCCTCCCATCACCCTGGTCTTCTTCATCCAGGAAGAAGTCGGTCTCGTCGGCGCCCGGGGCGTAGACCTCTCCCTGTTGGGCAATCCGGCCATGTGCTTCAACCTGGACGGCGGGCGGGCCGATCACTTTGTCACCTCTGTCATCGGCACCGAGCGTTTCACCATCGACCTCACCGGCATCGCCGCCCACGCAGGAGGCAGCCCTCAAAATGGCGTCTCGGCAGCCATCATCGCCGCCCACGCCCTGTCCGAACTCGACCGAGAAGGCTGGAACGGCAAAATCCAAAAACCCGAAGGCACGGGCTCTGCCAACGTCGGCATTGTAAATGGGGGCCAGGGCTCCAACGTCGTCATGCCTGCGATGCACATCCTGGCCGAAGCCCGTTCACACCATCCCGCCTTCCGGAAAACCATCATCGATACCTGGAAAGCCGCCTTCACCCGGTCTGCCCAAACCGTTGCCAACCATCAAAACCAGACCGGCTCCGTCGCCTTCGGTCCCGGCCCTACCTACGAAGCCTTTGCCCTTAAAAACGAAGATCCCGTCGTCCAGATCTCGCTCCGTGCCGCTCGATCCTGCGGCTTAACCCCGCAAACCCTCAGCAACGACGGCGGAATGGACGCCAACTGGATCGTCGCTCACGGCATCCCGGCCGTCACCTTCGGCGCAGGCCAGCGACAGGTCCACACCACAGACGAATGGATCGACCTGTCCGATTTTGAACGCGCCTGCCAACTGGTCACCGCCATGGTCCAACACGCCAGCGCTTAACGGAGAAAACCGATGAAAATCCACCTCCAGGACATCAAACAGGAACCCTCCGAATCGCCCAAAAAGAAATTCGGCCTCCTGAGACGACATATTTCAGATATCCTCCAGCAGCAAGACGAAGACAACAGAAAGCCACCGTTTGACCTCGAACACGCCGTCCTGGCCCCCGGAAAACGAAATTATCCTTACCACACCCACGCAACCACCTGGGAAATGTACTACGCGATCTCAGGAACCGCCCAGATGCGAATCGAAGACGAAATCCACGATTTCCAACCCGGCGACGTCTTCCTCTGTCCCCCCGGTCAGGCCCACCAACTCATCAACAATAGCACAGAAGA
>JAPUJS010000035.1 GCA_027296045.1 bacterium
GCGATTGTAGTCGAAGATCGGGACAGATTGGTATTCTCGCTCGAAATTCTCCAGGGTCCAGTGGCGTTCGGGGAAACATTCGTTTTTTAAATCTACGAAGGCCTGTTCTTCACCCGGCTGAAGCGTCCTGAGGTCAAATTCAGGGGGTACCTCGTATGCGGGCACGGGGATATCCAGAGATCGGCGCATGCGGATCCCTTGTGTGCCCTGGCCTTCAAAGCCGAGGGTATTGAGCAGGTTGACAAAGGGGGGGTTGGCGCTGCTGACACGGGGTGCAGACACAGATCGAACGCCCCGGTCTTTGGCGGTTGAAATAACGCGCTCCAGCAGGATCTTTCCCAATCCCATGTGTCGTCGGTCTCCGCGCACCCCCAAAAGTTCCAGATTGCGCTGGTCGCCCCCGCCCGCAATCAGGACGAGGCCGACGGGACCCCGGTCATCTGAAGCAAAGACGGTCAAGCTTTCGTCCAGGGCGTTGTTCCGGATGGCTTGTCGGGCACGCGTGCAGTGCTGGAGGTAGGTTCCTCGGGGTCTGGGCAAGACGCGGTCGAGCCAGGTGGTGGGTGTTTCGCCCCGGGGAAGTTCGTGGATGTTCAGAAAAGTCCACATAGGATTAGAAGTCGAGGAAAACCCTGGCAGGTCCACCTGATTCAATCGATTCGATGATGGCGCAACACACGGCTACCGAACGGGCACCGTCTACCGCATCGATGAGCGGGGGGTTGCCGGTTTCAATACAGGTCAGGAAGTGGTCGAGTTCTTCGGCACAGGTGTGATCTTCGGGGGGGATCTGGATGGGGAGTTCCATGAAGTCTTCTACGTGGGGAATGCCGCCGAGGAAGAGTTTGTTTTTGACAATCGATCCTTTGGTGCCGTGGTAGCTGAAGTTCATATTGTAGGGAATTTCGGCACCGCAGGAGACCAGGCATTTTCCGACAGCTCCGGATTCAAATTTGAGATTCGAGATGACCGTGTCATACCAGGGTGCATCGGGGATGTTTTTGTTCACGCCGTAGGCACTGACCTCTACGATTTCTCCGGCAATCCAGCGCATCAGGTCAAGGGGGTGGCAGGCACCTCCGATAATGGGAAGTTGGCCTTCTTTGTCGGGGTCCATCCACCAGTCGTGGCCGGGGAGTGGTAGGAAGGGTTTGAGGTCGTGCACATAATCGCCTTCTACAAAGCAGGCTTCACCCAGGGTGTTGTCTTTGACAAGTTTGTGGATGGTTTCAAAGATATTGCTGAAGCGAGCGCCGTGGCCGACCATGACCTGTTTGTCACTTCCCCTGGCTGCCTCCACAATTTTCTGGCATTCGGCTACCGTAACGGCCAGGGGCTTTTCGACAAAGACATGTTTTCCGGCATTCAGAGCAGCAACAGCCTGATTCCAGTGCTGAGAATTGGGTGTGCAAAGGTAGAGAAGATCGACGTCGGGGTCCTGGAGCACATTCTGGTATGCGGTGTCCACCTTTTTTGCGTGGTAGGTTGCCGCCAGATTTTCGGCGATGCTTTCGCTCCGGGGCGTTGAGCAGATGGTGTGGAGCTGAGCAGTTGGGTGGGCGGCAATGGCTTTGATGTGTTCTCCGCCGATGTAGCCAGTCCCGATGACTGCAATATTCAGAGCGCCCATGGTCTGTTCCTTGAATGAAAGTCGTTTGGGATCTGTGGGAACTTGGGTCACAATATAAAGGTTCGTATTTTTTCTGCCACCTGATTTTTACAGGGGAACCACCTGTCCGGAGATTTGTCCGGCAATGACAGCCCGTATGGTGCAAGTGGCAAGTCTTTTTTTATTCCGCACGTCATTTTTGCAATGTGTCGAGAAGCTCCCGGACGATTGGATTTTCCGGGTCCCTTTTTTGGGCTTCCAAACATTGGGCAAGGGCAGCCGGATAGTCTTCTAAGCCCACCAAGGCAATGACAAGATTGAGGCGGTAATTTGTGTTGTTGGGCAGGCGGTCGATCAGCGGTTGCAGGATCTTTCGAGCGGCCTCAAATTTTTTATTCCGGAGATGTATTCCTGCGATATTGTTTAAGATTGTGGGTGATTGGGGTGCCCATTCCAGAGCCCCCTGGTAGGCTTCTATGGCCAGGTCAGGGTGTCCGAGTTTCTGATAGCACGCTCCCAGATTTAAGTAGATGGCACGCCGGGCGTCCGGATCCAGGATACGGCGGGCGTGGAGTTGAAGCGATTTTTCGTAGGTTGTGGCGGCTTCCTCTATTTTGCCCTGTGCTTGTAGCACCTGGCCGAGGTTATAGAGGGTTAACATATGATGGGGCTGGAAGGAAAGGCCTTTCTTGTAGATTTCCTCGGCCTTCTGATTGTCTCCTGCCTGGTGATGTCGCAGTCCCTGGTTGTTATACACGCCAGCAACAAAACTTCCCAGGTGATATTTTTTTACCTGCTGGAAAAAGGTTTGTTCCTGTTGGTCGGAGTTCGGACCCGGAAATTGAAGGTCCAGATAGATCTGTCGAAAGGGAGATTGAGAAAAGAACGGGTCGTGTTGGAAGGTGCTGTCCGGTCGGATAATGTAAAGAAGGGGCGTGTTATCTGCTCGAACGATATGTACCACTTCCCCTGGGATCAGGAGATGCCGGTCATAGCGCGTGGTGGCCACATAGAGATCGGCGTGATCCGGTTCTTCGATGCGTTCAAAGTAATTGAGATTCATGACATTGTGGAGCTGTCCGTAGTAGCTGGCGATGCGTATTTTACGTTTGGAAAAATCCCAGGGATAATTTTTTTCGAGCCAGACCACTCCCTGTTTGTAGCTGTTGCCCCAATAATCGGTTTCGTAGCAGTGCGCGGCGTTTTGAATCCCACCCGCAATGAGGTGGTTGAAGTAGACGTACTGGTTTGGGTGCAGGTAGATCATATAGCCCAGGGTCCAGATGGCGAGGCCGGCTGTCAGGACAAGGACTCCTCTTTGCACCCATTGCACCTTGATCCGATTGATTTGGTCCACGATGCCGATCGCGCTAAATGCAACCAGAGGGGGAACCACAAATAGGAAATGCCGATATCCGTCGTAGAGCGGGGTGCGCATCAGCGCAGCATAAACGATTGGAAAGGCGGCACTGAACAAGACCAGGCCATACTGTATTTGGGGTAGCTCTGAGGATCTGAATTTTGTAAATAGGGTTGCGATTCCTGCAAGCAGGCCAAACAGGATGAACTCGGGCAGGGTCAGCAGCAACCATTTGGAAACGTAGTGCCACGGGATTTCAAGGTTGGAGACAAAACGACAATCAAAGAAGCTAAAATGGGGCTCCACGAATTTGGAAAAGTAGGTCATTGCTTCGATCAGGCCGGTCAGGGGATTTAGAAGTGCCCAGGGCCAGAAAGGGAGCATGACCAGGTAGGCAACTCCGGCGATAGCACACAGTTGGAATACAAAAGGGCGGAGGTAGGTGTGGATGGGTCTATCGGTCGCAAGTTGCAGGTAGCGAATGCCGAAAAAAAGTCCCAGATAAGCAAATAGGATCAATCCGGCCGCGCGGCATCCGAGAGTCAGGCCGATGGCCAATCCAGTTTTCCAGATCCAGTTGCGGGACAGGTCTGGAAGTCGGGTGAGGTCCCGGACAATCCAGTAAATGCTCCAGATATATCCAACCGCGAAGGGGATGTCTTTGGGGTTGTTGAAGGCGTGACCGTAATATCTGGGGGTTAAGATCAGAAAGAGCGCTGCGAGTACCCCGGCAGGCCCCCCTCCAAGCAGGACGCCCAGTCGGTAGACTGCGATGACCCCCAGAAATCCGGCTGTGACATTTAGCAGATGATAGGTATCATAAGTCGGCAGTGGCAGGATCTGAGTGAGCAGATAGGAGATGGTGTGAATGTATCCGCCGTACAAAAAGGTGTTGTTGGAATCAAAGACCTCCTGGTCTTCAAATCCGCTTTGATACCAGGTAACGATATCTTTCCCATATTTTAACAGGGGCGGTTCATCAATGGTGACGCCATAGTCGGACAGGGTAAACAGGATGGTGAACCCGTAGATGGCCAGCAGCAAATAGAGGCAAGTTTGCCAGAGGTCTCGGGTGTGCCCGAAGATGGTGATTTTTGGAGAGGTGTTGTTCATGAGGTGTAGACGGTGGTCCAACCGGGTTGTTGAGATGCATAGAGAATATAGGTATTCGTGTCAAAACAGTTAGATATTTATGTAGCTTTTAAATGGGGACGATGAGATGAAGATTGCGGAAGTGAAGACGGCACAGGTACAGGTGAAGATCGATGGCAGACCTCGCTATCGCTACAATTATGTGCGGGTCTACACGGAGGAAGGGGTTTATGGAACGGGGGAAGCCAGCCATGTGGACAGCGGGTGGCGGGATTCCACGCGGGATATGGCGCAGCTGATTATCGGGAGAGACCCGAGGGATGTGGATGCCTGTTTTGAGCATATTCGCCGACGATATATTTTTCGCGGAGGCTTTGCGGGGACGGGTATTTCTGTTTTGACGGGTATCGAAGTTGCCCTGTGGGACCTGGCGGGCAAGGCGCAGGGTGTGCCGGTGTATCGTCTTCTGGGCGGGAAATTCAGAGATCGGGTGCGGCTGTATGTGGACAGTGCGCACACCGATTATTCGGAACGTGCGGCGGAAATTCGGGAACGGGGGTTCACGGCCGTCAAGTTTGACCTGGACGATGGGCAGAGCCCGCACAAGTTGGATCCGTGGAACTGGTCGGTGACGCCCGATGAGTTCAAGTCGATTGTGGATCTGGCGTTCGAAATTCGGGAGGGCGTCGGTTCTTCCCTGGATCTGGCAATGGATCTGCATGGCCGGTATGACGCAACAGCGGGTTTGAAGTTTGCCCAGGCGCTGGAGCCCCTGAATTTGATGTGGCTTGAAGAGCCGGTGCCGCCCGAAAATATCGACGCTCTGGGCAAAATTACGCATGCGACCCAGACGCCCATTTGCGCAGGGGAAAACCTGTATTTGCGACACGGATTCCGAGATTTGCTGCAGAAACAAGCTGTGGATATCATTATGCCGGATATTTCGAAGTGTGGCGGCCTTTCGGAGTGTCGAAAAATCGCAAATATGGCGGAGATTTATTTTATCCCGTTTGCGCCCCACAATAATTCGAGCGCGTTGAGCACCATAGCAGATGCGCATGTTTGTGCCAGTGTCCCGAATTTCCTCGCCCTGGAGTTTCACCGATTTCACGATCCGACCTGGGACGATGTGCTGGCGACAGATGAATCGGTGATTCAAGAAGGGCATGTGGTCTTGACAGAAGAACCGGGTTTGGGTGTGGAGCTGAACGAAGATTTTCTGACCTCAGAACTACCGGATGGAGAATCGCTCTGGCAGTAGGTTTGATGAGGAAGAAGTTGATCGC
>JAPUJS010000350.1 GCA_027296045.1 bacterium
CTTGGCCTCTCGCTCGTACACAATCCCGGTATAATAGTCCCGATCGTATTCTTCGCGCAATCGAGGAATCAGCTCCAGGGCCTGGTTGATGCCTACCCCGGCCGAATGTCCAAACTGGTCGGTCAGGGCCAATATCATCCCCACCAATGCCTCCTGGTTTTCCGGGTCCACATGCAAAACATCCTGACAGATACTGACCGCAACTTTGGGCTCATTCAGCAAACGATAGCGTTCAATCCGCTCCAGGGCATGCGGAATGGCTTCTTTGGAAAGTATTTTGAGTTCAAACATGGCATTCTCGAAGGTTAGGAGGGATAGGAAATTCAAAAAGCACGATTTTTTCAACCACCTCAAATGATGCCTATGAAAATTTCTAGCTGATTGCCGCCTTGATATACTCCCGCTTCATCGTCGCAATGGTTAAGATAGAAATTTCTTTGGGACAAACCGCCTCGCATTCGCCAAAATTAGAACACACCCCAAAGTCTTCTTCATCCATCTGCGATACCATCCGAATCACCCGTTCTTTCCGCTCCGGTGCCCCCTGAGGCAGGTAGGTAAATTGCGTGATCTTGGCTCCTGTAAACAAAGACGCAGACGCATTCGGGCAGGCCGCCACACAGGCACCACACCCAATGCAGGTGGCCGCATCAAAGGCGCTGTCGGCGTCCACCTTGCCAATCGGAATCGCATTGGCCTCCGGGGCATTTCCGGTATTGACAGAAATGTATCCCCCGGCAGCAATAATCCGGTCAAACGCACTCCGGTCCACCACCAGGTCTTTCACAACCGGAAAGGCCCGTGCCCGCCAGGGCTCGATCGTAATCGCGTTCACGCCTTCAAAATGTCGCATATGCAGCTGGCAGGTCGCCGTCCCTTTTAGCGGACCGTGAGCCACCCCGTTGATCACCAGGCCGCACATCCCGCAAATCCCTTCCCGACAGTCGCTATCAAATTCGATGGGGTCCTCGCCCTGTTTGATCAGATCCTGGCTGAGCTCGTCCAGCATTTCCAGAAACGACATATCGGGCGATACACCGTCGGCCTGATACGGCACCATCTTGCCGGGCTGGTCGGGTCCTTGTTGGCGCCAGATCAACAGGTTGAAGGTCATAAGCCTCTCCTCCCCTCTCCACCGGAAGTCAGGAGATAGGAGACAGGAGACAGGAGACAGGAGCCCCACCCGTCCACCCCTCCTGTATTCTGTATTCTGTCTCCTGTCTCCTGTCTCCTGTATTCCCGGACGGGTAGTGGGATGGGTATCATTTATAGCTCCGCTGGCTCAGCTTAATATATTCAAAAATGAGATGTTCCTGATTCAGGTCCGGCTCACCTCCGTTATATTCCCAGGCAGCGACATAGCTGAAATCTTCGTCGTTTCGCAACGCCTCACCCTCCGGCGTCTGGCTCTCCTCGCGGAAATGCCCGCCACAAGATTCGGAGCGCTGGAGCGCATCGTGAGCCATCAATTCACCCAATTCGAGAAAATCGGCCACACGCCCGGCAACTTCCAGATTTTTATTGAACATATCCTGGCTTCCCGGCACCTTCACGTTCTGCCAGAACTCCTCCCGCAATTTCGGGATTTCTTCCAGGGCCTCTTTTAGACCTGCTGCATTGCGGGCCATGCCGACCCTGTTCCACATAATCTCACCCAGCTCCCGATGAAATTCCGTCACGGTCTTTTCCCCCTGGATCGAAAGCAGCCGCTCTAACTTTGCCCGAACCTCCGCTTCGTGATCCGCAAAAGCGGGATGTTCCGTCGTCACTTCGGGAAGCTCTGTGGCGGTCAGATAATCGCCCATCGTATAGGGCGCAACAAAATAGCCGTCGCACAATCCCTGCATCAAAGCACTGGCACCCAGCCGGTTGGCCCCGTGATCGGAGAAATTCGCCTCGCCCAAAACGAAGAGCCCCGGGACGGTGCTCATCAAATCGTAGTCCACCCACAGCCCCCCCATCGTATAATGCACGGCCGGATAAATCCGCATCGGCACCCGATAGGGGTTTTCACCCGTAATGCGCTCATACATTTCAAAAAGGTTTCCGTAACGCTCTCGAATCAAATTTTCGCCCAACCGGTTGATCGAATCTGCAAAATCCAGATAGACCGAAAGCCCGCTGGACCCCACGCCGTGCCCTTCATCGCACACCTCCTTGGCATTCCGAGAAGCCACATCCCGGGGCACCAGGTTCCCAAAGCTGGGATACTTGCGTTCCAAATAATAATCGCGTTCCCCTTCGGGAATCTGGTCGGGACTGCGCGTGTCTCCTTTTCCCTTGGGCACCCACACCCTGCCGTCGTTGCGAAGGCTTTCACTCATCAACGTGAGCTTGGACTGATGGGTGCCCGACACCGGAATACAGGTCGGGTGGATCTGGGTATAACACGGATTGGCGAAAAATGCACCCCGTTTGTGACACCGCCAGGCCGCCGTCACATTGCTGTTCATCGCATTGGTCGAAAGGAAATAGACAGCACCATACCCGCCGGTGGCCAAAACCACCATATGCCCGGCATAGCGCTCGATCTCACCGGTCACCAGATTTCGCCCCACAATTCCCCGGGCCTTTCCGTCGATCACCACCAGGTCCAGCATTTCAAACCGGGGGTACAACTCCACCCGCCCGGCATCCACCTGGCGCATCAGGGCGCTATAGGCCCCCAAAAGCAACTGCTGTCCCGTCTGACCGCGGGCGTAAAAGGTGCGAGAAACCAGAGCGCCCCCAAAGGACCGGTTGGCCAGAAGCCCGCCGTATTCCCGCGCAAACGGAACGCCCTGGGCAACGCACTGGTCAATGATATTGGAAGAAAGCTGCGCCAGACGATAGACATTGGCCTCCCGGGAGCGATAATCTCCCCCCTTGATGGTATCGTAGAACAACCGCCAGACGCTGTCGCCGTCGTTCGGATAATTCTTGGCCGCATTGATGCCACCTTGCGCTGCGATGCTGTGCGCCCTTCTGGGAGAGTCCTGGATGCAAAAGTTTTTGACATTATAACCCATTTCCGCAAGAGAAGCCGCACAGGAAGCCCCGGCCAGCCCGGTGCCAACCACTAAAACCGTATAGCGCCGTTTGTTGGCAGGGTTCACCAGTTTCAGTTCGTTCTTGCGGCTGTCCCATTTTTCCTGGATAGGACCCTGCGGAATACGGGCGTCGAGTATCATTGGGACCCCTCCATAAAATAGATCCAGACCGGGACGACCAGAAAACCGGCCGAGATCAAAAATGCCAGCACACGCCCGCCCGAATACAGCCAGGGTGTATACCGGTCGTGGTAAAGCCCCAGGGACTGAAAGGCGCTCCAAAAAGCATGGCTCAGGTGAAATCCCAGACAAATCATCGCCAACACATACCAGGCCACATAAATCGGATCTTGAAAGGTCTCCATCACCAACTTGTGCAAATCCCGCATTTCCACCCCATCGACCACCGTTACATATTCTTTTTCGCCCGAAGCACCCGGGCCGAACTTAAAGGTCTTCAAGTGAAGCGGCACAAAAAGCAGGATGACCAATCCCGTCAAGATCATGGTCGACGCACCCAGCGTCTTCCTGCTAGCGCCCCCGGCCGACTGAACCTTGTGATAGCGCTCGGGCCGTGCTCTCCGTTTTCCCCGCACAATCGAAACCGCCGTCCAGGCATGGAAAAGCAGTCCCCCTAAGAGGATCAACTCGATCAGAATGAGCAACCCGCCCAGGCCAATCAGAAAATGCGAATATCGATTGTAGTCATCAGCGCTTTTCTCCAGCATCAGCAATGGCAAATTCCCCAGCAGATGCCCGAGCAAAAACCCGAACATCGCAAGTCCCGTCAGCGACATCAAAATTTTCTTGCCAATCGACGACCAGATAGGAGAAGAAGCAGATGGCATAAGCCAGGCTCCATAAGCTAAGAGTGACGCAACAAAAGACGGAAAAATCTCCGACAGAACAAATTAGTTCGTCTCCAACAAAAGTCAAGCCAGGACCGCCCGCATCGATATAGGAAGCCGGTCCTCTAAAAAAGTGTATAAATAAAAGGAGCAACCGCCGTTCCCTGCGTAAAAACGATAAGCAAACCAAACAACAAAAGCATGCAAACCATCGGGATGAGCCACCACAGTTTCCGCTCCCAGAAAAACTCCAGCAATTCACCCATAATGCCCAGCTTTGCGGTCACCCGCTTCAAATAAGATGCCATCGCATCCCCCTATTTGTAAACCAGGTACTGCCCCATAACCAGCATATCCATTTCACTCCGACTGAACGTGAGATACGCGTCTTCCGGTGTGCTTACAATCGGCTCGCCGCGTAGATTAAACGAGGTGTTTAAAATAACGGGCACCCCGGTGGCCTCCCCCAGCCGCTGGATAAGCTTGTAATACAGTGGATTGGTCTCTTCAAATACCGTCTGCAAACGTCCCGTGCCATCCACATGGGTCACGGCAGGGATCACATCACGTTTGTCTTCGCGCACCGGGGATACCAGGAGCATAAACCGGGCGGGATCGTGTTTGGCCGGATCGCTCAATTCGAAATATTCCTCGGCCTTTTCCACAAGCACCGAGGGTGCAAAAGGCCGATAGGGCTCCCGAAACTTAATCTTGGTATTCACAATATCTTTCATATCTGCCCGGGCAGGGTTTGCCAGAATACTTCGATTGCCCAGCGCTCTGGGCCCCCACTCAAACCGCCCCTGGAACCAACCAATGACCTTGCTCTCTGTCAGGGCATCCACGGTCCGGTTCAAAACATCTCCTGGATCCGATACATGCTCGTAGGAGATATTTTCTCGCTCCAGGAATGCTTCTACCTCATCGTCTCCATACGCCTGCCCCCAGTAGGCATGCTTCATCACTAATTTTCGAGGCTTTCCCAACATCGTATGATACACATACAAAGCGGCGCCCAGCGCACCGCCTCCATCCCCTGCTGCCGGCTGAATATAAAGCCGATCGAATCCCGTCTCTTGCAAAATACGCGTATTGGCAACACTGTTTAAACCAACCCCACCGGCAATACACAACGCATCCAACCCGGTCGCCTGTCGAGCCGCCCGGGCCATTTTGATCAACACTTCTTCGGTCACTTTCTGAATGCTTGCCGCCAGATCGGCATAATGCTGATTCTCTTTGCAAAGTGCCTGATAATTGCCGGGCTTGTCCCCAAAATAACTGGGGTAGTCTGTCGCGGCCGTGAAAAACTTGGTCTCTGGGGACCGTGGATCCCCAAACAACGCTTCAAACTTACGGTTGAAAGTCCGGCTTGTAGAATGGTGGAAACAAAAATAATCCATATCCAGGCCAAACGAACCGTCGTCAAACACCTGGACCAATTTCCAGACCTTGTCCACGTATTTTGGCTCTCCGTAGGGCGCCATGCCCATCACCTTGTATTCCCCTTCGTTCACCTGAAATCCCAAAAAGGCAGTAAAAGCGCTATACAGCAGTCCAAGAGAGTGCGGGAAACGGATTTCCTTATAAATCGAAACATCCAATCCTTTTCCCACACCATAGGTCGCTGTGGCCCACTCCCCCACACCATCCACCGTCAAAATCGCTGCTTCCTCAAACGGCGATGCCAAAAAAGCGCTGGCTGCGTGCGACAGGTGGTGCTGGATAAACAAGATTTTGTCCTTCTCGATTCCCAGTTCGTGCTGAATGGCCTGCCGAATCCAGAGCTTGTCCATCAGCCAGGTGATCATCGATTCCCGAAAGACTTTCCACGATTTGGGATAGGTCTGCAACGTAGTCATTAATATCCGTTCAAATTTCTCAAACGGTTTTTCATAAAACACCGCATAATCCAGATCTTGTGCACACAGGCCGCCTTGTTTCAAGCAAAACTGGATGGCACGGGCCGGAAAATCAAAATCGTGTTTTTTACGTGTAAAACGCTCTTCTTCTGCCGCCGCAACAAGCTCACCGTCCATCAGCAAAGCCGCTGCCGCATCGTGATAATAACAAGAAATACCCAGAATATTCATCAGAACTGTAATTTTCCTTTATCAACCGTGCTGGATCGGTCTTGAAATTCCGACCATCCAGTTTGTCGAACGCCCTTGATGGCTAAGCGATCGGAAAACAACCGGACGGCCAGCCCAAATGGCAACACAATGATGAAGTAAAAAACCGACAAAAACAGCCGGTTCATAAAATTCCCAATGACCTCGGCAATCGGCATCCACCAGGCCATCAATCGTTTCCACAATGTCCTCACAAAATCACTCCTTTTTCACGGAAAACGACCACCCGAGAAGCGGGCGGTTTACAGATTGGGCCAAAGGCCGATTCTGTAGTCAAAGGCAGAATGTTGGAGACTGCCTGTCGTAGGCAAATCATAAAAACCACATAAAGATACTCCTTCTTCCCATTTGAGACAAATTTTACTTCTCCGACGCGCCATTACCCCAAAATTTCCTGAATCTGTGCTGCAATCCGCTCGCCCATCTGAATCATTCCCTGATCGCCCGGATGAATCATATCGACCGTTAAACCCCCGATGTTTTCCAGCATCTCCGGACCTTCTAACAAATGCACATTCGGATGAGGACACCCACCAACCACCTCTCTCAAAACCTGCCGAAGGTGGCCGCAATCCGTCCCCTTCGATGCCGTGATAACACAACATGTTGCCTTTCAACATAAACCGCCACACCCGGGGCGAAAAAACCAGCGAATCCGTCACCGCTGCATCCAGCGAT
>JAPUJS010000351.1 GCA_027296045.1 bacterium
CAATCTCATCGCTCCGGATCCTTCAACGTATAGCCTGCACCTCGAACGGTATGAATGAGGGGTCGTCGGGACCCGCAATCCAGTTTCTTTCTCAAATAATTGATATACACATCGACCACATTGGAGCCACGGTCAAAATCGATATTCCACACATGATCGGTCAGCACCGCCCGGGTAATCAAGCGGTTTTTATTGCGAAGAAAATACTCTAGAATTGAAAATTCTCTGTTGGAAAGATCAATAGCTTCTCCCCCTCTATACACGGTGCGCTCAGAAATATTCATTTCCAAATCGTCGACCTGAAACGTCTCGACCGCCGTATCCCCTCTGCGCAGCAGCGCACGAATGCGCACCAGCAATTCCAAAAAGGAAAATGGTTTGGTCACATAATCGTCTGCTCCGGCATCAAACCCCGTCACCTTGTCCGCCACGGCATCTTTGACGGTCAAAAAAAGGATCGGCACACGAGAAGATCGTTCCCGGATCGCTTTGCAAACGGCAACACCGTCCATTTCCGGCAGCATCCAGTCCACAATAACAAGGTCAAAGGGGTTGGTTTCAAATGCGTGAAGCCCGGACCGTCCATCCTGCCGGACTTCTACTGCATAGCCATTTTCCGAAAGACCCTTGTCAAGAAAAGACGCAACTTTGGCATCATCTTCTATTAATAACAGCCGCATAAATTTGCCCTTTGCCCTTGTACCTCCGAAAAACCCTTCTATTAAAATAACCAAAAAATTCTGGGTAAAACCGAAAAAAGCCAACATTAACAGGTTTTAATGTTGGCTTAACTTTATTCTAATCTTCCACCGGTATATTTGTGAAAAGAAAAGACGCAATACAAACATACAAACGCAGGCTGATTCAGACCAAATCAGGATGGTATACCAGTCAACGTTCGATCCGATTATAGGTTCATGTCGGGCTCCTTTGGCCAGAGCAACAGGTAAATCCTGTGTCTCTGGTCTCCTGGGAGCTTTTCTTTTTTATCCCATTCACCACACTTCTCGATGACATCTATGACCCAGTGGTTCCCACGCGCACGATCCATATTTATCAAGCAGTTGGCTTCCTACCTCCTGATGATCCTCCTGATCTCAAGCATGATCAGTTTCATGTTCTTTTCGACCGCCAGGAGGCATTTTGAAGAGGAGATCGGCGCTAAATTACAAAACATCGTCCAAATTGTTGCCCGCAACACCCCATTCGAGCGCCTCAATCTGATTCGAGTTGGCGACGACAACGCCCGCATGGTCTTGCGCCTGAAACAAAAATTGGCCGAAATCAGCGAAGCGACAGGTGTCAAGAAAATCTACATCTTCAATATGCAAATGGGCGCCCTGCTGGACCTATCCCCCGACACGCCGATCGGCTTCGTGTATGACCTTCCCCAACTTCACCCTTCCTTTCTGGAACCCTTGAAATCAGGCCGTGCCGTCCACACCGCAGGGTACATCAAAGGCCAGGACAGCTTCTTCATATCCGCTTACGCGCCCATTCTCGATCCTTCGGGAGACCTCTTTGCTGTTGTGGGCGTAGACGCCGGAACCGAGCAACTCAAAATTATCGAACACATGCGCACCCGTTTGTACTGGATCACCCTTGCCATCATCGGGCTTGCCTTTATGCTCGCCCTCTATTTCACCCGAAGTATCACATTTCCAATACAACACATTGCCCGAGTCGCAGAACAATTTGGGAATGGCGATTATGAAGCGCGAGTCTCCGTCAATTCGCCCGATGAATTGGGTCAGTTGTCCACATCGATCAACCGTATGGCCGAACAAGTGCGCAGGCGAGATGTCGCTTTGAAAGAAATGTCGGCGACCGTTGCCCACGAAATCCGCAACCCGCTCAATTCTATGAAACTGCTCCTTTCCCTGTTAGAAGAACAGATGAAACCGGCCAATCCTACTCAGACGGCAACCATCGAAACACTCCACTACGAGATTGGCAAGCTCAATCGATTCATCAGCGAATTTTTGACCTACTCCCGCCCGATCACGCTGGCTCGTGATCAGATCGCTCCCGACCATTTGATCTCGGCAGCCCTGGAAATGGCTGCCGCCCACGCCCAAGAACATGACGTGAAAATCGTTCACCAAACAAACGATACGTTGCCGGACGTTGCAGCAGACCGACTCAGGATGGAACAGGTTTTGCTCAATCTTGTTATCAATGCAATCCAGGCCTGCCCCCCAGGAGGGCAGGTCACTGTTCAGACGAGAAAATCCAGGGATGGCATCGATTTCATTGTGGATGACACAGGCTCTGGAATTGATCCCCAGGTCTTTCCTCACCTGTTCGCCCCCTTTTTTACCACCAAAGAAGACGGCACAGGCCTGGGTCTGGCCAATTCAGCCAAGATCGTTGCCGAACACCAGGGCACCATCAAACCCGAAAACATGCCTTCAGGCGGTGCCCGATTTACACTCCATCTCCCAGAAACCCGGTTGATTTCAGCAGAGGTGAAAGATGATCCACATTCTTGTCGCGGACGATAACAAGACCACCACCCGAACCCTGTGCACACTCGTTGAGCGCTGGGGACACAAAGCGTATCCGGCCTTCGACGGGGCAGAAGCACTCCAGATTCTAAAGAACGAGCCCATCGATATCGTGGTCACCGACCTCAAGATGCCCCACATCGACGGAATAGAGCTTCTTGCCCGGGTTCGTGAAAGCTGGCCAGACATTGTCGTGATTGTCGTTACCGCTTTCGGCAGCATTGAAACGGCTGTTGAAGCCATGAAACTGGGCGCTTTTGACTTCTTAACCAAACCCTATGAAAATCAAGAACTCCAGCTAAAATTACAAAAGGCCTATGAAAAGCGCACAATGGTGTTGCGCCTGGAACGCCTTCATGCTCGGGTTGCCTCTTTTGAAGCCGAGGCGGAACAACAATCCGGGATGGGAGAAATCATCGGTTCCAGCCCGGCGATGCAGCAAATATTCAAGAATATCCGCAAAGTAGCCCCCACCGACTCGACGGTTTTGCTCCTTGGAGAAAGCGGCACGGGCAAGGAAATGGCAGCACGAGCGATCCATGCACAGAGCCCTCGTAAAGACGCCCCCTTCATCCCCGTACACTGCGCGGCATATTCCGAAGGGTTGCTTGAAAGTGAACTATTTGGCCATGAACGAGGCGCCTTCACCGGGGCCATAGAGCGTAAGATTGGCCGGTTTGAACAGGCCGACAAAGGCACGCTTTTCCTGGACGAGATCGGAGGAATCTCCCCCAGCACCCAGATCAAGCTCCTTCGTTTCTTGCAAGAACGTGAATTTGAACGCGTCGGCGGCACCAAAACACTCCATTTTGACCTGCGCATCATTGCCGCCACAAACCGGGACCTGATCGGTG
>JAPUJS010000352.1 GCA_027296045.1 bacterium
CCACACCATGATGGCGGCCAGCTCGTCTACGTAGGCCGGCTCGAAGGTCATCAGCCCCGGCTGGCCCATACCGATGAGCGGGGTCATCACCGACTGGTGCGCTCCTCCCTCCGGTGCCAGCGTAATGCCCGAAGGCGTTCCCACGACCATAAATTTCGCGCCCGAATACACACTGTAAACAAAAGCATCGAGACCCCGACGCACAAAGGGATCGTACAGCGTGCCGATGGGCAACAACATCTCGCCGTGCATCTCATAAGAAGCGCCCAGTTGCCCCAGCATCATAAACAGGTTGTTCTCGGAAATACCCAGCTCGATGTGCTGTCCCCGAGCAGAGGCCTCCCACTTTAGCGGCCTCACCACCCCCTCATCGGGCAGAGATTCCAGTTCGGCTTCCGCCCACACCCCCGTCTTGTTGATCCAGCCGCCCAGATTTGTCGAACTGGCCACGTCCGGACTCACCGTCACCACCCGATCTACAAAATCGCCGCCATGCCTCGAAAGGGCCGTCAGCACCATCCCAAAAATCTGCTGGGTGGACATACTGCCAACGTATTGACGGCCAAACCCCCTGGGGATGGGGTCCACAGGCCCCGAGCCTTCCACCGCCGGAACAGCAAGCCGACTCCGCGTTTCCCGGCACAATCGACCGGCAGGACTTTCCGGTTCAAACCGATCCCAGACGCCATCCTCCGGTATGCCCAGTTCTTTCCGGAGCTGTTCCATCTGCTCGGGCGACAGCGTGAGACTATGGTTGAGCGGATCCCCCACAGAGGGCAGCATCCAGCCCTTCAGCGTATAGGCAAAAACCACACCCGGGGCGGCACCCTCCTCCACCCGGACAAACGCCTCCCGCAGGGTAGGAAAATCGTGCCCGCCCAGATTCCGAAACAGGTCCTGCAGCGCCTGATCGTCCCACCGCCCAATAAATCGGGCCAGGTCCCTGGGGTGACGCGACGTGCGCGGCAGCCATTCCCGCAACTGCTCGGCCGACAGGCGCAACAGACGCTGGTACACCTCATTGGACATTTCGTCAATCGTGCCGCGCAACAGGTCTCCGTTGGGTTCCTCAAACGCAGCCTGGAGGCGCTTGCCATATTTAGCATCAATCACGGTCCAGCCGTTTGCCGCAAACATCTCCCGCCAAACCCGTACCCGAATGCCCGGAATAATCCGATCCAGACTCTGGCGATTCAAATCCACCACCCAGAGCACCTGATTGGTCTGGCTGATTTCGGGCTCGGCAATGGCCTCCCACACCGAACCTTCGTCCAACTCGGCATCTCCCACCAGGCTGATATACCGACGCTGGCGTTCACCCGACCGACCGAAATGGGTCTGATTGTAACGGTCCACCACCGCAGCAAAGTTCGGGGCAACCGCCCCGAGGCCCACCGAACCCGTCGAAAAATCGACCCCATCGGGATCCTTGGTCCGGCTGGGATAAGCCTGTAGTCCGTGGAAGGCCCGCAATTGCGTGAGCAACTTTCCGTCGAGGTTTCCCAGCAAATATTGAATGGCATGATACACAGGAGAGGCATGGGGTTTGACCGAAATTCGGTCTCCAGCATGCATAAAGTCAAAAAACAGCGCCGTCAGAATGGTCACCACCGATGCGCTGGATGCCTGGTGTCCTCCCACCTTCGAGCCATCCGGACTGGGCCGCACATGGTTGGCGTGGTGGATCATCTGCATGGCCAACCACAACACACGGTTCTGAATTTCCAGAAGCCGTTCGTCCCGTTCCGACAGGGCCGTGTCTTGGGAAAGAACAGACGTTGCCATAGCAAACCCCTTCTTAGGATGCTATTTCAGATGGGTTTCAAAAAGTTGATACGCCAGCTCCCGCATCTCATCCGGAAAATCATGCGCACAATCGGGATGTTCCACCCGAAGCTGCTCCGGTGCACCATATAGATCGTAAACCCGCGATGCAGCTTCTGTCACCGCGTCCACACTGCGCCATTTGAAATTGGAATCGTGCAAGGGCGCAGACACAAAACACGGTCTTGGTGCAAGAGCGGCGATCAAATCGTGAAAATCAAACGGAATGTCTGCCAGAGCATACGTCTTGATCCTCGGCATATACCGCTCCTGCGCCCACCCATCTATCTTGCCATCCTTATAATCTAGATAAGAATCAAACCCACAACTGGATACCACAGCCCGAATCCGTGGCTCAAAAGCCGCCGTATAAATCGAGTTATGCCCCCCCAGAGAGTGCCCGATGGTTCCGAAGTGTGGCGCAACATAATCCAAATCCTCCAGGAGATCCAATCCACGGATATTATCCCAGATCGCCTTCATCGTCCCGCACTGGTATCCCAGCGCCTTCAAATCGGGCTGAGACTCGGCCAGCAAAGGATAAGACGGTGCAAGGGTCACAAACCCTCGTTCGGCCAGTTCACTTGCATAAGCTCGATTTGGTTTTTCACCTAATCCAACAACAACCTTGTGACCCACTCGATTGTCCGTTGGATGGGGGCACAAAACCGCCGGCCGCCGAATCCCCTGCTCCAAAGCCGCTTTCGGAATCAGAAAATAGGCAGGCGTACGCCCTCCGGGTTCTGCCGCATACGAA
>JAPUJS010000353.1 GCA_027296045.1 bacterium
ATCGAAATAATATCCAGGGCAACCTGAACCTCTGTGACAACAGAAGGGTTCGGACGAGAGTCCAATTTCTGGAGCGTCCAGGGCATTGGAGGTGCTGCATCCACCGGGGAGCTTCGCAGAAAGCAACAGATGACAAAATGGAAAATCAGCCACCTACCAAACATATCGGATGTGTTTTTCATTGATCTTTTCACTTGAATGAAATCCCTTCGTTATGATGGGCTTAAACCTTTTCGGGTCTTGAAACCCAAAATTTCCCCTCACGCTCAATCCGAATTGCAAAAGGCACAGTGTCCACCTCAAGCGCGAGCTCTCGATCCTCGGCATAAAAATGCGGCTGTTCCGGGTCCCCAAACTTCTGCGATTCTTTACACCCGGCAACCAGGCTTCGCACCGCCTCCCGGTCCGGCTGCAAGCCGTGTAGCAAATTCCTCAAATACAACCCGCACTGTTCATCTTCGTCCGTCCGCTCCTTGCCCGCCCACCCCATTGCCACAAGCGTCACCACCTCGGGCGATCGCTTCAAAATGGCCTGTGCCGTTGCCCGGGCAACCACCAGAGAACCTCCATAGATGAGATCTGCCTTCGTAGCGGAGGTCACCCCCACGGTTCCCGCCCGTGTGGAATGAATCAGGGTTTTCCCCGCCAGATCCGCCTCGCTTAACTCGTAGGGTGAATTACAAAAATCAAACCCTTCCGGCCGTTTTCCATCCACCTCGCCTACACACAGATCGCCGATACCTTGATCTCTCAGTGCAAGCGCTTCTTCAATCTCTGCAACCAGCACAATCTTTTCCACGCCCCGCTGAAACGCCACCGCCTCCGTCGTAAACGCACGGTAAACATCAATAATCACAACCGTCCCCTCGGCCTCCCTGGCGCCGGCCAGAAGGCTTCCCAATCGAATCTCCATCTCACTCTCCTATTCCAATCCCCGACTCTCTTTCCCGACAAAATAACAAAAAGCTTGTCAGATCACCATTCCTTTATATTATTAGTATCGACGACGACCTGAATCGCCTACCGTACGGGAGTCTTGAATGAGTCTGTCCCTCAAACGATATGCCCTTCCCCTCCTGTGCACCACTATTATCGAACCCCTGGGAAATGAAAAACATAGCCCAGTCCTACCACCTGATTCCACTCCTGGTCCTCTTCCCTTTGAGGAAGGAGGGACAGGGGGGTTAGGTCAACCCCGATGAACGTCATCTTCGTCCTGTGTGACTCCCTCCGCCCGGATCACTTGGGTTGCTATGGCAATACCACGGTCCAGACCCCCAACTTCGACCGGCTCTCCCAACTGGGCGTCACCTTCGAAAACGCCTACCTCAGTTCGGCCCCCTGTATGCCCGCCCGACGCGACATCTGGACCGGCCGATATGAATTCCCCTGGCGGGGCTGGGGCCCGCTCGAACAATCCGACGTGGACCTGCCCGGTGTGCTACAAAACGCCGGCGTCAAAACCGCCCTCATCACCGACCACTATCACCTGTTCGAACACGGCTCGGGCAACTACCACTACCACTTCGACACCTGGGAATTTATCCGCGGGCACGAAAACGACAGGTGGATCAACGACCCTACCATTCCTATTACCTGGCCTGCCCCGTCGTACGAAAAATGCCATATACGATGGGACCAGTATTTTCAAAACACCGCCCAATGGCGCGACGGCCTCCGCTGGCGTAGCGAATCTGACGCCTTTGCCGCTCAGGTCTTCACCTCCGCCGCAGAATGGGTCTCCCATCACCATACCGAAGACCCTTTCTTTCTTCTGATCGATTGCTTCGACCCCCACGAACCCTTCGATCCCCCACCCCCATACGACACCATGTATGCCAGCGAGATTCCCGAAGCGCGGATTCGCTGGCCCATTTACGGCACTGCCGACCGATATACCGAAGCAGAAATCAAAGACATCCGTGCCCTCTATGCCGGCAAAGTCACCCTCACCGACACCTGGTTCGGACACTTCCTCGACCGCGTGGAACGCCTCGGCCTGCTCGACAATACCATGATCATCCTGACCGCCGACCACGGCCACATCTTGGGCGAGCGCGGCATGATCGGGAAACCCGGTGCCCACCACGGCGATTCCAATCTCTACGAACAAATCGCGCGAATCCCCTGTATCGTATACCACCCCGACTTCAAAAATCAGGACCTCCGCCCGCTCCAACTCGTCCAGCTCGTCGACTTCTTTCCGACCATCCTGGAAACCCTGAACATTTTGCCACCGGAAAACGTCGCACTCCACGGAGGCAGCCTGATCCCCTTGGTTCAAGATTCAAACGCCCAAATACGGGACGTCGCCTGTTTTGCCAAATACGGCGAAGGTGTCGGTATCAGCGACGGACGATGGACCCTGTTCCAGTGGCCTTCGGGAGAAACGAACCAGCCCCTGTACTGGTATTCCGTCCTCCAACCCGAATTTCTCAAACCCAAAAACCTCGGACCCTTCGATCCGACACAAAAACGCTACCCGGTCGGAACCGTACGCGGGCCCAACACATCTTCCCTTTTCGACCTGGACACCGACCCCGGTCAAATCCAAAATCTTCTCGACGTACATCCCGAACAAACCGTACGCCTGAGAGACCACCTCAGGGCATTTTTCAACCGCATCGATGCACCGCCAGAACAACAGGAGCGACTTGGCTTGTAGTCGGGGGAACCAGGATGGCAGAACAATCCACACCGTCCAAACCCCAGGATTTTCACATCGTGGTCGACGACGACGAACCCGGACCTGGCCATTATCGACGTGATGCT
>JAPUJS010000354.1 GCA_027296045.1 bacterium
AGCCAAAAAGACTAAGGATGTGAACTGGCTACACCTTCAGTCCAAAACCCTCTCCTGTAACAACCCGAAAAATCTTCCACCGGTAGCAAAACGGTAGCAGTGGGGTATTTGAACAAAAAAGCGGGTCACGCCACATTGACGTAACCCGTTGTTTTTATTGGTGCCGAAGAAGGGACTCGAACCCATACGGAGCAACGCTCCACTACGCCCTCAACGTAGCGTGTCTACCAATTCCACCACTTCGGCAACAAGCGATTAATTTCCGCCCGTAGCGCCCCTATCTGTCGGGGCAACCTGGATAGGCAACTGCAAGGGTTGTGGGCCGGCCTGGGATTGGACCGGCACACCCCGCATCGCCTTCTCGGCGGCCGTCTGCGGAAGGCCTTCTTCGCTCCCTCTGCCCGTATACCACAGCCCAATACAGGTGAGTGCAAACACAATGCCTATATAGGTGGTCACCCTGGCCAGAAAGGCATTGGCACCACCGCCGCCAAACATGGCCCCACCACCGCCGCCCATTCCCCCAAAAGCACCCCCGGAAAGCCCGCCGCCTTTGCTCGACTGCAATAAAATGGAGACAACCAGGACAATACAGATAATCACATGAATAATCAACAAAATCGTTTCCATCACACACTCCAGAACTTACAAAGCCGCCCGTACAATGGCGGCAAAAGAATCGGCTTTAAGAGATGCTCCGCCAATCAGCCCGCCGTCTATATTGGCTTGACCAAACAACTCGTCGGCATTATCGGGCTTTACCGATCCGCCGTATTGAATGCGGACCGCCTGGCCAATCTCATCGGAATACAACTGCCCCAACACCTCCCGAATAAACGCATGCACGGCTTCGGTCTGTTCGGGCGTTGCCGTCTCGCCTGTGCCAATGGCCCACACAGGTTCGTAAGCCAGCACCACCTTGGAGGCATCGTCGCCTGAAATTCCGTCGAAGCCCCCGGTCACCTGGGTCCGAACCACGTCTTCGGTCACACCCGATTGACGCTGCTCCAGGGTCTCGCCCACACACACAATGGGCGCCAGCCCTGCCGGGAGTGCAGCCTTCAATCGACGGTTCACTGTCTCGTCGGTCTCCCCAAAATGCTGGCGCCGTTCAGAATGCCCTAATATAACGTAATCACAACCACATGTCAACAACATGCCCGCTGCAACCTCGCCCGTAAATGCCCCTTCCGATTCCCAATGCATGGTCTGAGCGCCCAGTCCCACAGACGAGCCTTCCACCACACCTGCCACCCGTTCCAGAGCCGTAAAAGGCGGGCAGATGACCACGTCGACCGCCTCCACTCCGCCCACTGCTTCCACCACCCCCCGGGCGAGGGCTTCTGCCGCTTCCGAATCCTGATTCATCTTCCAATTCCCTGCAACAATCGGTTTTCTCATAACGCCTCCTTCGCATCCGCCTCTTTCTCGGCCAGAGCGGACACCCCGGGCAGCGTTTTGCCTTCCAGAAACTCCAGGGAAGCCCCACCACCAGTCGATACATGGCTCAGTTTGTCTGCAAATCCAAAATCCGCTACCGCAGCGGCTGTCTCTCCCCCCCCCACAATGGTGGTTGCCCCTTGTTCTGTGGCCTGCACAAGGGCTTCTCCAACCGCCCGAGTGCCTTTGGAAAACGAATCCATCTCACACACGCCCAGCGGCCCATTCCAAACAATTGTCTTGCCCTTCAAAACCACCTCTGAAAACTGTCGGGCCGTCTCCGGGCCAATATCAAAACCTTCCATATGGACAGGGATCTGTCCCCGACCAACCGTTTGGATCGGCACCCCCTCGGCCATCTGGGATGCCACAACTGTATCGACCGGCAGCAACAGGTCCACATCTTCCTCTTCCGCCTGTTTGAGCAATGCTTCGGCAACCTCAATCCGGTCGACCTCCAGAATCGAATTTCCAATCTCCAGCCCCAGAGCCTTAAAAAAGGTAAACGCCATTCCCCCACCAATCAGCAGCGTATCCACCTTTGGAAAAAGATTTCCGATCACATCAATCTTACCCGAAATTTTGGCACCGCCTATAATGGCCACAAACGGCCGGGCCGGATCGGCAAGCGCCCCACCCAGATAATCCAGTTCTTTTTGCATCAAAAACCCCGACGCACAATCCACCATATAATGTGTCACGCCTTCGGTCGATGCATGGGCCCGGTGTGCCGTACCAAAAGCATCGTTCACATACATCTCCCCCAATTCCGCCAACTGCCGGGAAAAACCGGGGGCATTTTCCTCCTCGTCGGGATGGAAACGCAGATTTTCCAGCAATACCACCGCCCCCTCCGGCATCCGTTTGAGCCCATCCATCACCTCATCGCCCACACAATCCGGTGCCAGGATCACCTCTCTGCCGAGCAACCCCGCAAGGGCTTCGGCAACCGGCTGGAGCGACAAATTGGGCACAACGGTCCCACCCGGCCGGCCCAGGTGTGACATCAGCACCGGGTGCCCCCCCTCATCCAGAATGTGTCGAATCGTCGGCAAAGAAGCCTGAAGCCGGGTATCATCGGCAACCTGCCCACTTTCAAGCGGCACATTAAAATCCACCCGCACCAGCACCCGCTTGCCCGAAAGATCCAGATCGGTGATCGACAACTTGCTCAAAGCAAGATCTCCCAAAACAGTTCCGGGTTCCGAACCGCCCTTTTCCGAGGGCAGAGCAAACCCGGAACCCGGAACCCAATTTACATCTTCGACAGCTTCTGAATCAAATCCACACACCGGTTGGAATAGCCCCACTCGTTGTCATACCAACCACACACCTTGACCATGGTGGATTCCATCACATCGGTCAATGGGGCGTCAAAAATGCACGAATGGGCATTGCCGATAATATCTGCCAACACCAGCGGATCTTCCGAATATTCCAGAATGCCTTTCAACCGACCGCCGGCAGCACGTTTAAAGGCCGCGTTCACCTTTTCGGGTGTCACATCCTTTTTCAAAATTGCTACAAAATCCGTAAAGGACCCATTGGGCGTCGGAACGCGCAAAGCCATCCCGTTCAGTTTGCCGTTCAATTCCGGAAGCACCTTGCCCACCGCACTGGCCGCACCCGTTGTGGTCGGAATAATCGATAAGGCCGCAGATCGGGCCCGTCGCAGGTCTCTGTGGGGCGCATCGATCAAGCGCTGTTCGCCCGTATAGGAATGAATCGTCGTCATCAATCCCCGTTCCACACCAAAGGCCTCGTGCAAAACACTTACCATCGGGGCCAGACAATTGGTTGTACACGACGCATTTGAAATCACCCGATCGCTGGCCTTTAGGATATCATCGTTGATCCCCATCACCACCGTGGGCACCTCTCCTGTAGCGGGTGCAGAAATAATGACCCTTTTTGCACCCGACCGGCCCAGGTGGGCGCTTGCGGCTTCTCGGTCCGTAAAAAAGCCCGACGACTCGACCACCACATCCACTCCCAACAATCGCCAGGGCAGATTGGCCGGATTGGTATCCGACAATACCGCAATCTTTTTGCGCCCCACCACCAGAGCATCCACCTTTTTTTTGCCCACCTTCACCGCCCCTTCCTGAACCCCCACGCGACCGGGATAGGCTCCGTGGGTGGAATCGTATTTTACCAAATGGGCAAGCGAGTGGGCATCGGTCAAATCATTCACCGCCACCACATTCACACCCCGGTCCAGGGCCGCCCGAAAAACCAACCGCCCAATACGTCCAAAACCATTAATACCAACTTTTATTGCCATTTCAATCCTCCGCTAAGATGTCCGCGACCCAACGCCCCATTCCCGAAAAACCATCTCCTCGCGTCACCCCCAGGTTCCCCTTGTAGGGCGCACGAAGAGACCGCTCCTAACCAAAAAAGACCTTTGCAATATCGTATAATCCCATATCCACGGTGCGCAACTTGGCCACCGCATCCTCAATATCGACCGAAACAATTTCTGTGCCCTTGAGTGCAACCATCCTCCCGAACTCGCCGTTGTGAACCATATCGATCGCGCCAATGCCAAACCGCGTGCCCAACACCCGGTCAAACGCCGTGGGGCTGCCCCCACGCTGAATATGTCCCAAAACCGTCGCCCGGCTTTCATAACCCGTACGCTTTTCAATCTCCGCGCTCAGCAAGTTCCCAATCCCGCCCAACCGTACGTGGCCAAAAGCATCTTTTTCTTGGGATTGCAACACCATCCCATCGGCAAGCTTCGCCCCTTCGGCCACCACGACAATACTGAATGTCTTGCCCCTGTTGTGGCGTTTTTTGATAATCTCACAGACCTCGTTCAAAACAAAAGGTTTTTCCGGGATCAAAACCACATCGGCACCGCCCGCGATGCCTGCCTCCACGGCAATCCAACCCGCATGGCGGCCCATGACTTCTACCACCATGACCCGGTTGTGAGACTCGGCAGTGGTGTGCAAGCGGTCGATCGCTTCCATCACAATATTGATTGCCGTGTCAAACCCAAACGTCTGGTCTGTGCCATTCAGATCATTGTCAATGGTTTTGGGCACGCCCACCATCTGAGCCCCCATGCGACACAACTTGCTGGCCACACCAATAGTATCATCTCCACCAATGGCAATCAATGCATCCAGGCCCATTGCCTTCATATGATCCAGCACAATCTGGCCTCCGTTTTCATCCTGAAACGGGTTGGTCCGGGAAGTCCCCAAAATGGTCCCGCCTCGCGGCAAGATCCCGGACACGGCATCCAAACTCAAAGGACGGGCCAGTTGCTCCATCATACCGCGCCACCCCTCTTCCACACCCACAATCTCATACCCATAGGTAAGAATCCCCTTCCGGGTCACCGCCCGAATCACGGCATTCAGCCCCGGACAGTCTCCCCCTCCCGTTAAGACTCCGACACGTTCGACAGACATTTCTGACACCCCTCTCTAAAATCAAAGAGACAGATTTTCTGATATGCTCAGAAATCGGCCTGCATCCGGCTGTCAGAGCCCCTCCCGGCCCAACAGCCGTAAGCGTTCAAATCCAAAGCCTTTAAATTTATAAGATGACCCCCAGAGTGTCAAGAAAATGTTGCACAACCAATAAAAAAATCAACAGGTTGAAATCTTATGTGGCCTTCCCTTTCTCCCGATCCTGAACCGGGCTTGCCACGGCTGCCACCAAAACCTGCTCACACCCTTCGGCCTTCAAAGCCCGTGCACATGCATTCACCGTTGCACCAGTCGTCATCACATCGTCCACCAGTAAAATGCGTCGGTGTTCGACGGGCCGACAGACTCGAAATGCCCCCTCCACATTGGCCCTGCGCCCCCCGGCATCCAGGGCTGTCTGTGTCTCAGTTGCCCGGACCCGTTCCAGGATCCGTTCGTCAACCACCCCATCGACCACCTCTGCCAGGGCGCGAGCCAGAACGGCGCTTTGATTATACCCCCGCTCACGCCTCCGACTCCCGTGAAGCGGAACCGGCACAATGAGGGTCTCCGGTTCCCACCCCTGCCTATCCTGAATATACCTCCCGAGTTGATGGCCCAGGATGCGCCCGGAAAGGGTCTTGCCCTGATATTTCAACTGATGAACCAGTTGTCTTACCTTATCATTAAAATCATACAAAATAAAGAGTTGATCATAATCCCAGGTCCTGCCCCGACAGGGCACACAAGGGTCTGCTGCCGGACCTCCGCAATGGATACACCGAACCCCTTGCATCGGTTTCAGATCGATCATACAGGTCGGACAGATGTGCTGCGCCACTCCTGATAGAGGAGTTTGACAGAGCAAACAGTGCGGGGGATAAAGCAAATCCAGCACAGCCTGCCAGAGCAAGGAAAAAGCCTGTCTCATCGACGATTCTCCCAAACGTGATCTGGATCACGAACACAAGCCTCTAAATGAACCATGTTCATAATATATAGTGTGCCAAAGCCCCAGAGGAAACCATGTCCAAACACATCCTGGTCATCGACGACGAAGCCGAATTCCGCAATGCCGTGAAAGAGATCCTGTCTCTCGACGGCTATCAGGTGGACATTCCCCACTACCTGGCCTCGGCCGTAGCTTCTGCTTTGCAGGGCATTCACGATCTCATTATTTTAGACCTGAGAATGCCCGGCCTGGACGGGCTTGAAATTGCCCGCCTGTTTCGAGACCAGGGCCTGAAAACGCCCATCCTGGTCATTTCCGGCTATCTCTCCGATACGGTCCCCGCCCAATTACATCAAATCGGTATCCAGCATACCCTGCCCAAACCCTCCGGGATTCCACAGCTTTTCGATGCCGTCAAAAAAGCCCTCGCTGCATAGACTTTCCCTTCAAAATTGATTATCTTACATACCCGTCGGCAGCCGGCGACCGCCTCTCGATTCGCCCCTCCTGGATGGAGAGAGATCGCCGATTGCCGCACAGGTTTTCGATGTGTCCATTCACCCACGCACCCTGGAATCCGAAACGATGATGAACAATGTCCGTGCGATTATCTTCGACCTCGACGGCACCCTATTCGACCTCAACCCCCTGGTTCGCAACGCCCGGCAGAGAGTCGCCTACTTTCTCCACCAAAATGAGCTCTTCGCCTCCCGGGCCTATGCGTTGCGACGGCTCAACAGCCTGGAACGACGCCATGGCCCGTATTATTCCTCCTCCCCCTATTATTTCGCCTTCTACGATATCGCCAAGGCCCTCTTTAAAGACAAACCCGAACGCATCCGTCAACTAACCCGAAAAACAGATCCCGATGCCGATCCAATCGAAGCCTTTGTCGGCGTGCTCGAACAGATCTACAATGCCGAAGATGTAGAAGACATCGCGCCCTACCCCGATGCCGTGCAGACCCTGGCCGAGCTTCGAGAAGCAGGCTACCTCCTCTTTCTGGTCACCCTGGGCAGGTCTTCTCGTCAGAAGAACAAAATCAACCGACTGGGCATTGGTCCCTATTTCCATCGCATCATCAACGAAGGCCCGCCTTCTCACGACTACTGGTTTGGAGAGATCTTACAGGACCAAAAATTAAGTCCGGATCAAGTCGTCGTCATCGGTGACCGCACCCAGGACGAAATTCGGGCGGGCAACCGATTGGGCTTGCACACCGTGTGGATGCACCGGGGCCGATTTTCGGACACCGAACCCGGCGAAGGCGATCGACCAGACCACCAGATCCAATTCCTTGCGCAGCTGCCCACCCTGCTTCACCTGGCCAAACGGGGCAAAAATACGGCCCAACTTAAAATAACCGTCATCGGTGGAGGCACCGGACTGCCCACCGTTTTGCGGGGTATGCGAACCTACACGGAAGCTCCCACAGCCATCGTCGCCGTTACCGACACCGGCGCATCCTCGGGGCGCATCCGCTGGAATCTGGGCGTTCCACCGCCCGGCGATATCCGCAATGTGCTCACTGCCCTGGCCGACCCCGACCGCATTTCTCCGGGCCTCTTCCGGGTCTTTCAGCACCGGTTTCCCAACAGCGAAGCCGAATCGGGCATTTTCAAAAACGACCACATCGGCAATTTTCTTGTAGCCGCTCTCACCCAGCAATTGGGCGACTTTAACAAAGCCATCCAAACCGCATGCAGCATGCTACATATCCGGGGCACCATCCTGCCAGCCAGCCAGGACAATGTGGACATTTGCGCCGAGTTGGAAAACGGGGAACACCGCTACACAGAATGGATGGTCCGCAAACCCGGCAAACCCCCGCTCAAACGCGCCTACTTGGTCCCCAACGAAGCCATCTTGAAAGAACTCGACCGAAAAGGCGGCGGACTGAAAAGGATTATTGATCCGGAAACCGGCCAGGTCGAAGTCCAGGCCCGCCGCAAAAAACCAGTGGATCTTCCCCAAAACCAGGCCAAGGCGCCTCCCGAAGCACTCCAGGCCATCGCCGAGGCCGACATCGTGGTCCTGGGTCCTGGCAGTCTGTTCACCAGTGTCATTACCGATCTCCTCGTGCCCGACATCCAGAAGGCCCTGCTGGACCGCACCCATGGCCTGACCCTTTATGTGTGCAACATTGTCACCCAGCCAGGCCAGGCCGACGGCTTTAAGGCCTCCGATCACCTCCGGGCAATCCGCCGCCACTTCCCGCAAAACAAACGGACCAGCGTGGTCGATCATATGCTGGTCCAGGATCCTCGAATCTTTCAAACCCCCAAAAGCCGTCCCTGGCACCCCCTTCTCAAACAGTATGAAAAAGACGGCAAAGAACTGGTCGAATGTGACAGCGATACCCTCGACGCCCTCGTGCCCTGGACCCTGGCCGACCTGGTGGAAGAATTTCAACCCGATATCATGGACCGGGGCGTCGGCGATTTTATCAGCCACGACTCCCACAAAGTGGCCGACGCCATTTGCCGAATCTATTGCGGACTCAAAGTTCCCGACTACTGGGGCCTCCAGGAGGACACCGATGCCCGTTAAAGGCATCCTCTTCGATCTGGACGATACCCTTTTCGACTGTACCGGCCAGCTTACCGGCCCTGCCCGTTTACGGGCCTCAACCATCTTTCAAAATGCACATTCCCATCTCAACCTGGACGACCTGTCCCAAGACCAGGCCCGCCTGGCAGACACCCTCGGTTCCGGCGGGGCAATCGAAAAAATCGGCCGTGCCCACTGCCTTCCCAACGCCCTCGTTCAACAGGCCCTGGAAGCCTACAACCGCAACGAAGTAGAAGCCATCACGCCCTTCCCGGACGTCCCCGAAACCCTCACCAAACTAAGCGACCAGGGACTTGCCCTGGCCCTGGTGACCACCGGACAGCCCGACCGCCAGCGCAGAAAAGTCCACCTGCTCCATCTAGACAGCTATTTTAGCGAACAACAGGGCACACTCATCCTCCACGATGAGCACCAAAACCCCCTCAAAGACGACGCGCTTCGCCAGGCCGCTCAAAATCTGGACCTGCCGTTCCAACACCTGCTTGCTGTCGGCGACAAACTGGATGCCGAAATCGCCGCCGCAAACCGCCTGGGGCTAACCACCGTCCGGATCCGCCACGGCCGACAAAAAGACCGTTCCCCCCAAACGCAGGAAGAACGCCCGGACCACGAAATCGACCGGATTTCGGACCTTCTCACACTGCTCATTTAGCGATAGCAGCTAATTTTCCTTCCCCTCTTCCTTTTTCTGCTTTCTAATAAAATAAAAACCGATACCAATCACGACCAAGGTTGTCACAGTCATGGAGACAATCAAGTCCATCGCCTGAACCTCCTTTGGGAAGGATTCAACCTTCGCATTCTGAGACCGACATAGATGCACAACATCCCATCGATCAATCCAATCATTGCAAGAACAGGATAGGGCACAGGGAGGCGGGTTTGGAGAAGCGGACCGAAATATCCCGTCAGAATCATACCTACTCCTAAATTAATAAATGCTTGTCCAAGATCATAAACCTGATTTTGATTCATCTGTCTTTTCCTATCAGTCGGACCTCGTCCCCCCGCTGAACTCCCATTTCCTCCGCCGCACTCCCTCCATTGACCGATATTTCCAACGTGCCCTGACTCCCATACAGCAACAACGGTTCCCCCTGTACCACATCCCCATAGGTCCGGTGAATTCGATGAAATATCTGTCCGCCAATTTCAACCACCCGACCTTCCACAGCAGCCTCCACCTGTTCTTCAGACAAATTGCTGATCCCATTTCCAAACCGGTCCACATGAACAATCCGGCCGGTCAGCCGGTCTGCTTCCTCTCGAACCGCCCATACATCGAGCATCACCGGATCGGTCACAAACGGACCAAAAGCCTCTATTTCGACTCCCTGGCATAAATACCCAGCAGCCGGGGCAAACACATCCCGACCATGAAATGTGGCACTCACATCTTTTCGCATCCACTCCGGGTTTTCCAAACTGACCATCCGGCAATCGGCCTCGGCCTGAAAAACAGGTGTAAACACCCCGTTATCCGGCCCCACAAACCGATAGCGGGCCGTTTCCACCACCAATCCCCGCCGTTTCCTGCCCACACCCGGATCCACCACAACAACATGAATCGTCCCGTCCGGAAAGTGCGGATAGGCAGTATGAAAAATATAGGCCCCGGCTTCCACGTCCTGTGGAGGAATCTCGTGCGTGATATCCACCACGGTAACCGACCCCGCAATCTCCAAAACCACCCCTTTCATCGCCCCCACATAACCATCTTGAACGCCAAAATCGGTTGTCAAAGTCACAATACCGGGCCGATCGGCTGCTGTACTATTTTGTGACAAAATAGAATACCTCCCTATAACATTTTGTAATAAAATCGATCTTAAATCCGTAGTTCTCTATTTTTTCTGCAAACGAAATTTAATTTAAAAACAATAATTTATACTTCATTATAACAAGACTCACATTCTGGCACACCCTTTGCGGTTAAGTAGATCAAATAGAACTGCCAAGCGTAGCTGACACTCCTGGAGATCGGAATCGGAGGGCACTGTCCGGCCAGATCCGGCAGTATCGGGGGAGAGCAATCACTGCTGGATCTGAATCGGCCTCCCTCCGATTCTCCTGGGAATCAGACGCTCCATAACTCCTTAGTCAGGAGCAAGGAACTGTGGCAAATATACTGATTATCGACGACGAGCCAGACATCTGTGAAATCCTTCAAACCTTTTTGGAGGAGAACGGTTATACAGTCCAGATCGCCACCTCATCGGAAAGCGTTCTGGAAGACGTCAAACAAGCTCCCCCGGATCTGATTTTGCTCGACGTGGTCATGCCCGGCAAAAGCGGCTTTGACCTCCTCCCCCACCTCAAAACCATCGCACCCAATACCTTCATCGTGGTCATCACCGGTGTAAACGACTACCGAATTGCCGACCTGTTCTACGAAAGCGGCATCAACGGCTTTCTCACCAAACCCATCCGATTGGACAACCTGCGGCTCACCATCAACCGATTGCTCGCCCCACCTGTTACACCCGCGTAAAAAAACCTGCCCAGCCGCAGCACTCCCTGCGGCTTTTTTTCGACTTCAAAAAACCCCCGCTTCCTTCATACTCAAAAATCGTTCCGATCCCACCACAATGTGATCCAACACCTCAATCCCCATAATCTCGCCTGCCTGCACCATCCGCCTGGTCAGTTCAATATCCTCCTGGCTGGGCGTGACATCCCCCGAAGGGTGGTTGTGCGCCAAAATAACACTGGCCGCCGAAGAGCCAACAGCAGGGGCAAACACTTCCCGGGGATGGACTAAGCTAGCATTAAGAGATCCAACCGACACATCTTCCCTGCAAATGACCTGATTCCGTGCGTTCAAAAAGAACGCCACAAAATGTTCCTTGCGCCGGTCCTTAATGTCCGTCAACAGTCCCACCACATCCGAAGGCCGTGAAATCGAAGGGGCGATTCCCATTCCCTGATTCAACCCTCTTTTGGCCAATTCAAATCCGGCAATCAGTCCTGCCGCCTTCGCCCGACCAATGCCCTTGATCTGGATCAACGCAGCAAGATCCATCTGCATCAAACCCTCCGGCGTGTGCTTCCGCAAAATCGCCTTGGTCACCTCCAACACGTTTCGCCCTTCGTAGCCTGTTCGCAACAAAATAGCCAGCAACTCCTCATCCTTCAATGCTTCTGGTCCCAGCCGTTCTAATTTTTCCCGCGGCATATCCACATCTGCGACACCAGCAATACCTCTGCCTCGAACCCCAACTTCCATCTCGACCTCCTTTGGTTTACCTGAACCTCACAGGCAAATGGTGTTCCTACATTACAAACCAAAGGAAGATCCTGTTTTTTTGCATGTTATCATCCGGTTTGCCAATCGCTGTATCACAAAAATGGAAAGATTCTTTCAATTGTTCGAATCGGAACAGCACACCGCGACCACATCCTCAGGGCAGCGAGACATGCAAATGGTCAGCGGTGCCCACGTGCCGAAGGGTCTGAAACCCCGCCCATCTCAAAAAAAATTCCAACAGCCAATTTCGTACTTCGTTCCGACCTGAAGTCCTCAAATCGATCGCGTGAACATACCCGTCCGGCTGGGTATAATGCAACGAACGGTGGAGAGATGGCAGCCCCATTGCCTGATACGCTTCCGGTGTCCGGGACACATCGGTCACCACCAAACTACGGTCCACCAACAACACCATCCCGACCCCCACGCGCAAAAACGGGTGCAACATCTGAAATTCCTGTCGCACCGTTTCGGTTTTTGCATGCCCCCCGGAGAAAGACAACAATATATAGCCCCAGAATCCCAGCAAGAGCAGACCGGCCACCATCGCCTTCCCCTTCAGAATAGACTTGGACATTCCCCCCCGCCCCAATATCTTTCTGGAAATTGCCTGCACGTAAACAAACAGCAAAATAAACGGCAGAAAACTCCCGCAATACAAAGCCGTCCAGGCGTGATATCCATATGTCTGTATCAAAAAAGCAGCCCCTCTTAACAACAACACGAAGGGGAGCAAAGCCAGAAATACAATCCCCGTACAATAAAGTACCGTATATAAAAAGCGGCGCATTTCCACACTCCAGTCAAAAGCGTTCTTCCATTTGACCAGGGCAACAAGATTCACAAAAAATCAAGTCAGGAGGCCCTATGTCTAACGCAAGTGCTTGTATCCGTAACTGGCGAGACCCCGACGCCTACGTCGGCCACGATTCTGCCGTTGTATTCCCCATTTTGTCTGCCCGATCGGAAAACTCCGATGATCCTTACGCCTGCCTGGAAAATTTCCAGTCCCTCACCTGGCATGCTGTTCAGGGCGGCCAAAAGTCCGACTTCCACCATCACCAGGGCAGAGAACAATACTACTATATCCTCTCCGGCACCGGCGAAGTACTCATCAACGACCAGCGCTACCCGGTGCGGGAGGGCACAGCTGCCTATTTCCCTCCCGAAATCGATCACCAGCTCTTTTCAGATTCTGAAAACGACTTTCTCGAACACCTGGTGATCACCAGCGCCGTGGATCGAAAAGACAGCCAGCCCTGTGTGGTCAACTGGCGAGAATCTCTGCCCCAGGATGAGGGCCATGGCGACTGCATCCGGTGGCGACTCCTGTCGGCAATCGATGGGAAAAATCAGATCGATCAGGCCTGCCTGCTTCGCACCCACTTTCTGGGCAGACAGGCTCTGGTCAAAGGCAAGTCTTCCAACATGCACAAACACGACCAGATGGAGCAACTCTACTATATTCTCAAAGGCCATGCCACGATGCTCATCAACGATGAACCCCACCGACTGGTCGAAGGTGATGTGGCCTATCTTCCCAGAGGGACTTTTCATAAAATCATTAACGAGGACTACGACGGCTGGCTTTCGTATTTGGTAATCAGTTGAAATATATGCGATTTCAGAATAAACTACCACCCGCGGAAGAAACCCAATAGGTAAGGAGACCGCCGATGCCGCTGAACAACCCCATTCTCGATGCCACCCTTAACAACATCAACCTCAAGGAAGTCAAAAAAGAAATGGGACCTCCCAATTGGGTTCGTGCCATTGTCGACCTCGACCACGTACGGGGCACCATCATCTGCCAGGAATCTGGCAAAATCAACGACAACCATTGCCACAGCTATGACGAATGGTGGATCATCCTCGAAGGCGAAATCGACTGGATCATCGAAGGCCGTGAAGACAGCCCCGTCCACGCCAAAGCCGGCGACTTCGTCTTCGTCCCTGCCCTCACCTACCACCACATCTTCCCCAAAGGCGGCAAACCGTCCATCCGCCTCGGCATCTCTTTTCCCGGACAGGGCCATTTGCACGAAAGACCCGAAAGAAAGCTCAAAATCTCGGCAGAATAATTGCGCCACAATGCGAACCATAAACGATGAAAAAGGCCGGTGCCTGAAGAAGACACTGGCTTTTTTCATCTTCAACACTTGCGCCGACCGAATTGGGTCGGTTCACATACCATTTGGAAAACAATCTATGGGATGGAACAAAAAAAAGCCATAGGCAAAGCCTATGGCTGTGAGACTTCTGAAAACTTGCTTTTACAGAAAACGTCCGAGAAAGTCCACGCATTCATGCGTGGGATGAATCGGATTTCGTAATCGGAACACGGCGTGTTTCCGACTCGAAACCATTATGTTTTAGGGGTTGTTTCCTGAACGCATGTTCAGTATATTATGACATATGCCACGATTTGTCCGAAAACTCAAAGTTGCGAAGACCGACCCACTCGACCAACTTGCTCTGGCCTCGGGAGATCTGTATTCCCGCGTCGTGGTCTATTTCTGGCGCACCGTCAGAAAGAAGGGGATCTGGTTGTCTCCGAATGCCCTGATGAAAATCTTCAAGTCTGACGATTTGCATTCTCAATCTGCTCAGGCGACCATCCAGACCTTCTGTGCTTCTCTCAAGTCGTGGCGTGTTCGCAGGAAGGTTGATCCAGAGGCAAAGCCACCGAGACGGGGCAGACGCTTTTTTAAAGTCATCTGGAAAGGCCAGGCGATCCAGTTGCGTGATGGGCAACTCATCCTTCCCAACGGCAGGGGCAATGAGCCCTATACCCTCAAGTGGCGATTCGACAAACCCAAGCAGGTCGAGATGGGTTGGAATGGCCAAAGCTACGAGCTTCGTGCTACATACGTCACCGATGAGAGTGCCACGCAGATCTCTGGCGATGGGATAGCAGCCGTAGACCTGGGCGAGATCCACCCTGCCACCACCTTTGACAGCACAGAATCGGTGATCTATAATGGTCGTTTGCTCAGATCCAAGAAACAGTATCAGAACAAGCTCAAGGCCAGACTTGCCAGCAGAATAGACACCAAGAAGAAAGGGTCGCGGCGTTGGCGAAGGCTTGTTAAGGCAAAGAAAAGGCATCTTGCCAGTATCCAGAACCAGATACGAGATATTGAGCACAAACAATCTCGGGCACTGGTCTCCACCCTGCTCAATGCACGGGTGCAGACGCTCGTGATCGGGGATGTGCGCGATATTCGTCAAGGGTTGGATTATGGCAAACGTGCCAATCAGAAGCTCCACCAGTGGTGTCATGGTAGATTCAGGCACCTGATCACCTACAAGTGGGAAATGCTTGGCGGTGAAGTTGCGCTTCAGGACGAAGCCTACACCTCCTCTACCTGTCCCAGGTGTGAGGATCGCCATAAACCCAAAGGCCGGACATTCAAATGTCGCTGTGGTTTCTCTGCTCATCGTGACTGTGTTGGTGCAATCAACATCCTGCAAAAGTATCAGGGCTGCGGCCCTGTAGTCGGGGATATGGCACCCCCCTCGCGAGGTGTGAGATATCACCCACACCTCGTGTGTCGCTCGGAGGCTTGAAACGCCTCCGAGAATCCCACGGATTTATCCGTGGGAGTGTCAAGTTTACTGAATCTCCGGAATCCCTTCTTTGGGCACCACAATCGTAAACGTCGTCCCTTTCTCTTTCGAAGACTCCGCCCAGATCCGCCCGCCGTGGGCTTCTACAAACAGCCGGGCAATCGTAGTTCCCAGCCCGGTACCCTTTTTGTCGCGCTTGGTGGTATTGAACTTCTCAAAAATGGTCGCGACCCGGTCCTCCGGAATCGGATCTCCCCAGTTGTGCACGCTCAACTCAACCTCTTCTCCCAAATCCCGAACTCGAACGGTAATCTCCCCCGGATCGTGTTCCAGGGCGTTCTTCACCAGATTCGCAATCGCCCGCTGGAGTTTTTGCAAATCGTGCGGCATCACAATCTCAGGCGTTTCGCCTGCCCCGTCGTGGGGGAAAAATCGAATCCGCCCCCCCACATCGCCGCCCTCCTCTTCCGAGCCTGCCCCCAAAGCCGCATCCTGGATGGAATCGTGAACGGTCTGATAAAAATTGGTCCGAAATGGATTCAACAGGATCTTGCCCTGCTCATACTGGGAGACTTCCCGGGTCAGATCCAGCAAATTTTCAAGCCGTTTTCCCCCTTGCCAGATCATGTTCATATACTTCAAAATGGTTTCATCCTGCTTGACCGCATCGTAGTCTTCCATCAAGATCTGGGAAAAAGCCAGAATAGGCGTCAGTGGACTCCGGAGTTCGTGCAGGATAAAAGAGTCCCACTCATCCCGCAATTCTCCCATTCGTTGCTCCAAGGCCTTGCGTTCGGAAATATCAATGGCAGACTCGATATAGAGCCGATCTTCTCCCCGGGGAACAATTCGACAATAGATCTCTACCGGCACCCGATCGCCGCCCTTGGTCAACAGAACGGTTTCCCGGCCACTTAATTCATGCCCCCCGGCGGCCTCAATCTCTTTGTAGATTGTATCCCACAATTCTCCATGGATCCGATCAAAATCAGCCCCCATCAGTTCGCCGGGGGAATAACCAGTCAATTCACAGACCTGCCGATTCACCTGATAAATCTGCCCCGAATCCGGATCGCCAATGACCACCGCCTCCGAAATACTTTCAAACAAATTTCGATATTCCTGCTCCAGCACTTTAATCTCACGCAAGTCCCGCAACCGCATCAAAAAGTGATCCTGGCCTTCGTCTAAAATGGGCCGAAGATCCATCATCATGGGAACTTCACGGTCTTTCACATCCAAAATCGCCACCTCGGCCTCGGGCAAAGGTGTGCCGTCTTTTACTCCTGTCATTATCACCCAAAATGTCGATCGATAGGTTTCTGACAAAACGGCATCAAAAGGCTGTCCCAACACATCGGACCGGGCACGGCCAAGCACCTCCTCGAACCGGGAATTGGCCATTTGGATCTGTCCTTCGCCGTCGATCATCATCATGATATCGGGAGCGGAATCGAACAGGTACTGATAAAAATGTTCGGATTGTTGAAAAGAGAGGGAATCCTGCTTTCCCAAAACAAACTCCTGGCACCCAGTCTCTAAAGGTAATTACGCTCCAACTCCGTACTCAAATAGGCAAACGCTTCTTGGGGCGAGTCCATAAACTGGAACAGTTCCAAATCTTCCTTATGGATCATGCCCCACCGGGCCATACCGGCAAAATTCAACACATCATTCCAATATTCTGACCCGTAAATAACCATCGGAACCTTTTTTTTTGACATCTTACGAGTCTGAATCAGCGTTAATACTTCCATCAATTCGTCAAGCGTGCCAAATCCACCGGGGAAAATCACCACGGCCTTGGCCAGATACACAAACCAGAATTTTCGCATAAAAAAGTAGTGAAATTCGAAATTCAGTTCGCGCGAAATATACGGATTGGGGGATTGCTCAAATGGAAGGCTGATATTGAGACCAACAGACTTCCCTCCCGCCTCAGACGCCCCCCGATTGGCCGCCTCCATAATGCCCGGTCCCCCACCCGAACAGACCATAAACCGCCGTTTTCCCTTCAAACCCATCGACCACGCGGTCATCAAACGGGCCAGTTCGACCGTGTCTTCGTAATACCGCGCCAGCTTAACCCCGGATTCGGCCAGAGCGAGTTCCTGGTCGAAAGACGCCTTCCCAACATCCACCTTTTCCTGGACTTCCCGAAGGCGTTTTGCGGCCGCTTCGGCCGATTGAATCCGGGCAGACCCAAAAAACACCACCGTATCCCGCACCCCTTGCTGACGAAACCGACGCAAAGGCTCCAGATATTCCGCCAGAATCCGAATGGTCCGGGCATCTGAACTGTTTAAAAACTGGAGATTGTTATACGCCTTATCGGGGGCTTTGCGGGGATAGGACATGAAGCTATGGTTCGATTCTGGAGAAGACCCAAAAATAGGAGGCCAAGTTTATTTCGGAAAATAGCCTGAATACCTCGACCTGTCAACCCATTTCTCAGTTCCAGAGAGCCCCGAAAAAGCCTTGCTTTTCCGCCAAAAGCATCCTACAATGATAGCAATTCCAACCAACAAAAGGAGGAACCAAACTGCCAATGCTATCTGCTTATGCCACCCTCTGGACCTATCCCTGGGACCTCCACGACGAAGGTCCCGAATCTGTACTTTCCCGCTTGAAGAAAAACGTTGGTCTGCAAGCCATCCGTCTCGCTTCGGCATACCACACCTTTGATGGGTCCAACAAGCCCTCGAGCGCCTCGTAACATGACCGATGTTTTGCTCGCCGTTCTCCTGGTTCTGGGCCTCCTCTATCTCTCCCTTATTTTTGCATTTGTCTTTGGTATCTACCGGGTCCGTTGTGGTTCCGCCTCAAACACACCAGCCGTAACCGTCGTTGTCCCGGCACACAACGAAGCCGACCAGCTGCCCGCCTGTCTGGCATCTCTGGCGGCCCAAACCTATCCCCCCGATCACACCGAAATCATTGTTGTCAACGATCGTTCCACCGATCAAACGCTTCAAGTCGCCCAGAGCTGGTCCGATCAGTTGCCGGGGTTTCAGATCCTGTCGGTCGAGCAGCCCCTCCATGCCTGTCCCAAAAAAAACGCCCTTGCCCACGGCATTCGGGCAGGCACCGGAACCCTGATCCTGGTTACCGATGCCGATTGTCGCCCGCCCCCAGACTGGATATCCGCCACAGTCCGGTGCTTCGAACCCGAAGTAGGCATGGTCCTTGGCTTTGCGCCCCTTACCTGGGACGGGGGTTTTCTAAACGGTTTGCTTGCCCTGCAAAGCCTGGTTGTCAACGCCCTTGCCGCAGGCAGTGCCGGCGTGGGCTTCCCCCTGACCTGCTCGGGACGCAACCTGGCCTACCGGAGAACGGCTTTTGAAGAAGTAGGTGGGTTCAACGCCATCGGCCATATCCTGGGCGGAGACGATGTTCTTTTGATGCGTGAGATGGCCCATCAAACGGCCTGGCGCATCCGGTTCAATCCCGACAAAAGCGCGGCTGTGCCCTCCAATCCCCATGCCGACCGGCAGTTCCAGCGTCAGGTGCGCTATCAATCCAAGGCAATCCACGACACCACTCCGGTCTTGATTCTGGCTTTTGCTATATATATATTCCATCTACTGCTTGGCTTTGGACCCTTTTTCTTTGGGGCCAACCCATCGCTCTGGTTTGCGTGGGGTTCTATCTGGACAGCCAAGATGTTGGCCGATGGCCTCTTGTTGGGCTACACAGCCCTCCGACTTGAAAGCCCGGCGGCCCTGTGCTGGTTTCCGATCCTGGAATGCCTGCTCATCCCGTATGTTGTCGTCTTCTGTGCCCTGGGCGTTCTAAAACCTTCGAGGTGGCGCTAAATGATCTCACTCAAGCTTCTTCCCGACATCCTCATCCGGTATCGACACACCCTGACGGCCCGGCGGGTCTGGAATGTGGCCAAAGTCGGCACATCCTTCGCCCTTTCCCGTCTCTTCAAACGGGATATCCGGATGGGAAAACCCTTCATCTTGATGGTAGAACCCACCAATTTGTGCAATCTCAAATGCCCGTTGTGCCCCTCCGGAAACGGCGGTTTGACCCGCCCCCGGGGTACGATGGCCTTCGATACATTCCAAAAGGTCTTTGAAGAACAGGCCGAAGACATCTTCCTGCTCATGCTCTGGAATCAGGGCGAACCCTTTATCAATACCCGCCTGACCGACATGGTTCGCCTTGCAACAGCCCGAAATGTACCCACCATCACCAGCACCAACGTGCACTATATCAAAACCCGGGAAGATGCCGAAGATATTGTCGACTCGGGCCTTTCAGAACTCATTGTCTCGCTCGACGGCGTCACTCCCGAGTCCTATGTGCAATACCGGGTTGGCGGAAACTTCGACCGGGTCCTGGACGGCATTCGTTTGCTGGTCGCGGCCAAAAAAACCCTCCAATCCAGCAGCCCGGTCATCCACCTGCAGTTTATCATTTTCAAGCACAACGAATCCGAAATCGACAAAGCCCGCCAACTCGCTCGGGACCTGGGGGTGGACCGGATTTCGCTCAAAACCGCCCAGGTCTACACCGAAGAAGAAGCAACCACCTTTTTGCCCGAAAAACAGGAATACAGCCGATATCGCTACGACACAGACGCCCTGACCATGAATGGCAAAATCACCAACTCCTGCCGACACCTCTGGTACAGCACCGTCGTCAACTGGGACGGCGCCGTATCCCCGTGCTGCTTCGATAAAGATGTCCACTACGGCCTGGGCAATACCCTCGATGAAACCTTTGATCAGGTCTGGTCCGGACCTGCCTACACCGATTTTCGCAACGCCATCCTCACCGACCGGGCTTCGGTGCCGATTTGCAACAACTGCTCGGAAGGTCTGAAAGGAATGTTCTACGATATTGAAATCGTAAAACCTTAACCGATGATCGACGCCATATCCATCACCCTTCTCGTCGCGACGGGCCTCTACATCGCCATTGCCGTGGCCTTTACCCTGGGCCTGTTTCGATCCCCTGTGCGGACGGCCAGACAGGAAAACCCGCCCCCCTTTGTCTCGGTCGTCATTGCCGCACGGAACGAAGCGGATCAGATCGGTCCCTGCCTGGAAGGGCTCATTCGACAGACCTATCCTTCCGACCGATTTGAAGTCCTGGTGGTCAACGATGGATCCCAGGACCAGACCGCCCAAATTGTCTCTGACTATACAGGTCCCGAGTCTAATATTTACGGTCTCGATGTTGGAAGCGCTTTCCCTGACCTGGCGGCCAAAAAACGCCCCATGTCGGTTGGCATCGAGGCCGCCCGGGGAGACATCATTCTCACTACCGATGCCGATTGCCGCCCGCTCCCCACCTGGATTTCCGGGATGGTTGCCTGCTTCCAACCCGACGTCGGCGCCGTCATCGGATTTTCTCAGCTCAAGTTACCCGGCAGTCCCCTCACCTTTTTCGAGCGCCTCCAGGCCCTGGATTTTCTTGCCCTGATGTCGGCAGCAGCAGGCGCAGCAAACCTGGGCGTCCCCCTGGCCGCATCGGGCCAAAATCTGGCCTACCGCAAGACCCTGTTTGAACGCGTGGGCGGTTTTCGAGAAATCGGCCACCGCCCCTCGGGCGACGATGTCTTATTGCTTCAACTGATGCGCAAAGCCAAATCGGGGCGCATTGTCTTTGCAACCCACCCCGAAACCTTTATCAGCACCTGGCGATCCGAATCCCCCACCGGCTTCTGGCAACAACGCAAGCGATGGGCCTCCAACGCACCGGTTCAGTTTCGCCTCAACCCTCCGTTTTTCGCCTATATCGCCTCTATTTTCTTGATCAACCTCCTGGCACCTGTGGGTCTCCTGACCGGATGGACCTGGTTTGGTGGCAATTTAGCGCTTTGCTGCTGGATCGGGAAAGCCCTTGCCGACACCCTCGTCATCTGTCGGGCAGCACGTCGATTTGGCCGCACTGACCTGCTCTTTCTCCTCCCGGTTTGGGAATGTCTTCAAGTGCCCTATACCATTCTCATTGGCCTGGCCGGCAGCCTGGGAAGGTTTACCTGGAAAGGCAGACAACACGCCGCACGGATTCGCCGATTTCAACATACCCACCGTGAAAGAGAACAACCCGATGCCGCAATGTGAATATGTTGGTCCCAGCGGAAACCAGTGCCCCGAATCCGTCGCCGAAGCCGATACCTACTGCTTCTGGCACGATCGAGATGCCGACAAAAATGGCCCGGAAGTCAAGCAACAGCTGGAAGACAAAGTCAAAAACCAGATCAGCCTGGAAGGCTATGAACTCTCCCATGCAAACCTCGAAGACGCCTGGCTGATTGAGGCAGATCTTTCCTATGCCAACCTGTCTCGGGCAAACCTCAAAGACGGCCACCTGTTTGGAATCAACCTGAACGGCGCCCAGCTCTTCCGAACCAACCTGGAACACGCCAATTTAAAAGAAGCCAACCTGGAAGATGCCGACCTCCTGGGCGCTACCCTGGACGATACAGACCTGGAACGCAGTAGCTGGGGAGATAATCATGTTCTCCGCAACCACAAAGAAGCGCTCACCCTTCAGAAACACGGCGACGCAGAAGGCGCGTTTGCCAAATACCAGGAATCGGAAGACATCTACCGAAAAATTCGACGCCGCTACGAAGCCGTGGGCCTCAACGATATTGCCGGTCATTTCTTCTACGGCGAAATGTATTCCCGCCGGATGCAAATGCCCCGATTTTCGTCCGCCCGATTCTTCTCCAGGCTCTTCGACCTGCTCTGCGGCTATGGGGAAGTACCTTCTCGCATCATCGCTTCATCACTCCTCTACATCCTCTTCAGCGCCCTGATCTATTGTTTTCTGGGCATCCAGAACGGCGATCAGGTCTATGCCTTTCACCCGAATGCATCCCTGATGGAAGACATCAAGATCTTCGGCTACGCCCTCTACTTCAGCGTCGTTACCTTCACCACCCTCGGTTACGGAGACATCTCGCCCATCGGCTTTTCCCGACCTTTTGCCGCTCTGGAAGCCTTCAACGGCATTATTCTCAATACCCTGTTCATGCTCACCCTCATCCGAAAGATGACCCGATAATGTCCAGATTGATTCGATCCATATGCCCGTTCCTCTGTATACTGCTCCTCTCTGTCACGCTCCATGCCCGGCCCCGCGCCAGAGAACTCGGCATCCAGATTGGTTTCTTCCCCCCTGGCCCCAACAACGCCATTACCGATGTGGAAGGCGTTCTGGTCGGCCACGTCACCCTCAATTGGGGAAGTGGCAAGCTCGTAGTCGGACAGGGTCCGGTGCGCACGGGCGTCACAGCGATACGGCCACATGGAGACGACATCTTCGACAACCTGGTCTTCGCCGCTGCTGTAGCCCTCAATGGCAATGGTGCAATGACCAATATGGAATGGATCAACGAAAGAGGTCTGCTTGAAGTGCCTATTATCCTCACCAACACCCTCAGCGTCGGCACGGCATACGATGGTGTGGTTGCCTACATGCTCAAAAAAGATCTCCGCCGGGTTCCCCTTCCCGTGGTGGCCGAATGCTGGGATGGCGAACTCAATGATATCGCTGGCCGACATGTCAAGGAAGAACACGTCATCCAGGCCATCGAGAAAGCCCGGGGAGGACCTGTGCCTGAGGGATCTGTAGGTGCAGGTACGGGCATGCGAATGGCCGGATTCAAAGCCGGCATTGGCACCGCTTCCCGCATACTTCCTGAAGCCAATGGGGGGTACACGGTTGGCGTTCTGGTGAACGCCAACATTGGGCCGCGATACCAGTTGATATTCGATGGCGTCTCCGTCCTCCAGGAATTGCAAAGCCCGTCCCCTCCCAGTTCCAGTACCCGAGATGGCTCCATTATTGTGGTAATCGCAACCGACGCGCCGCTCATTCCCATCCAGCTTCGCAGACTTTGCAAGCGAGCTGCCATGGGAATATCCCGGGTCGGGGCTGTTTCACATGCCGGTAGTGGAGACTTCGCCATCGCCTTCTCCACCGCTCAGCGTATCTCAACCAGTAGTCAACTTGCTCCTTCAGCACAAGGTCGAAGAAAGGGCGTAGACACTGTAGAAACCGTGAGGGATGGCTACATAACCCCGCTCTTCCGGGCCGTCATAGAAGCCACTGAAGAAGCGGTCATCAATTCTCTTTGTGTCGCCGACACCATAGTAGGCAGAGACGATCGGGTCAAACCGGGTATTCCGCACGATCGACTGGTTGAGATCCTGAAACGACACGGCCGCATCAAATAAACAGCGGTAGGTGGCAACGCAACTTTCGGAGTTCTCCTATGACCACCATCACAGTCGGCCTTCTCATATATGTCCTGTTAACCCTTTTGGTTGGCCTTTATGCCGGGAAAAAGGTTCAAAACTCCGCAGATTTTCTGGTTGCCGGCCGCCGGCTCGGCATCTGGCTGACCACCGGCACCCTGGCCGCCACCTGGTTTGGCACCGGCACGGTTCTGGGCGCGCCAGGGGCAGCCTATTCGCGCGGGCTTCTCGGCGTGATCGCCGACCCCTTTGGCGCTGCACTCTGTCTCTTTCTGGCCGGATTGTTCTACGTCCGGGTGCTGCGCCGCATGGGGCTGACTACCATTGCCAGCTTTTTTGAAATTCGATTCGGCCCCCGGGCGGGTCTCATCGCTGCACTCTGCACCATTCCTGCCTATGTGGGCTGGGTCGCCTCTTTGATGATCGGATTCGGCAAAATCATCCAGGAACTGACCGGTCTGGACCCCGTTATTGGCACCTGTGCTGGTGCTGCCATTGTCCTGATTTACACCACCGCCGGCGGCATGTGGGCCGTCACCCTCACCGACTTTATCCAGGTTTCCGTGCTCTCCCTCGGCCTGATCGTGATGGCCCCCATCATCTTGCACGAAATGGGTGGTTGGGCCGCCATCCGGGCCCAGATTCCTGACGACCGCTTTTACCTCTATCCTCGAAACGCCTCTGCAGCCGTCTGGATCAACTACATCCGGAACTGGCTGGTCATCGGCCTGGGCAATCTGGCCGGCCAGGATCTCATCCAGCGCAGTTTGTCCAGCAAAAACGAATCCGTCGCCCAGAACAGCGCCTACCTCGCCGGCCTCCTTTACCTTTTGATCGGACTCCTGGCCGTCGGCCTGGGCATTGCAGGCACCCAGGTCTTTCCTGGCCTGGAGGATCCAGAACAGATCATGATGAAACTTGCAAGAACCTACCTGCCGCCCCTCGGCCTCGCCATCTTTATGGGTGCCCTGGTTTCTGCCCTCATGAGCAGTGCCGACAGCGCCCTTCTGGCCCCGGCCAGTGTCATTGGCTGGGACCTGGTCCGCTTCTTCCGGCCACAAACAACCGAACGAGAAACCCTGCGAATTTGCCGTTGGACGATTCCGGTTTTGGGATTGATTGCCCTGTTCCTTGCCCTGACACACACTTCGGTCTATACCTTAATGATCGATTCCTGGTCGATTCTCCTGGCCACGTTATTTGTGCCGCTTACAGGTGGTATCTGGTGGTCCAAATCCAATATTCATGGGGCTTTATGGAGCATGATAAGTGGGTTGGTCAGCTGGGTCATCTTTCTCGAAATCTTGCCCGACCTGCCAGCAGACCTCTTGGCCGTTCCCGTATCTGCACTCTTTTTAATTGTCATCAGCCTGGCCACCGGACATTCCAGCCCGCCCCGGGCACTCAAAGACGCTTCAGGACACCCCATATCCTTTTCGGATCGACTTGGCATTCTGGGGCTTAAACGTACTTAGAATTTGACCGCAAAAAATGTTTGTGTATGATATTAAATGTCTTTATATTTAATAATATGGTAAACAGTTTTTCAGAAATTGGATTTCTGAAATTTATAAATTTATAATTTACAATAGATTACGAAATTTACGATCTATTTTGTAAGTTATTGTAGATATGAGATTTACAAAAATGCTCCATCTTCTCCTTTTGGAGTCCCTATGACCTGGGTATTTGTCATCCTCACCTTGGTAGGAATCGGAATCACGGTTCGCATTGTCGTTGAACACCTGAACGAGTCCAGAGACCTGAAAGCCGGCCTCCAGCGCATTCAAAATGGCGTTCTGGATGCGCAACGTAAATTGGAAGAAACCAAGCTCTCCAAAGAACAGGCAGCCCAGCGGGTCGAAGAGATGGACCAGGCCCTCAAGCAACTCCAGGCCACTGCCAACGAACTTTTCAACAAAATATCCCAGCATCGGGAAACCCAGGCCAGCCGTGGCAAATACAGGGTGTCTCCGGAAGGCGCATCCTAACAACCCTTATGTAATCCAGTTGATGGCCCGCCCGAACAGGGCTGGGAATCGGAACCATGGCAGACTCAAAAGATAGACTCCAGCAGGCAATCCAACAACAACAGGCCAAACCAAAGCCCACCGCTCCACCTGCGCCCAAACCCAAAGCTCCGTCCAGACCTGCACCTCCCCCCAGGCCTTCCGCAGCAGCCAGTGCCGCCCCGGCCAAAAAGGCCAAAAAGGCTAAAAAGAAAGCCCTTTTCAAAAAGAAAAAACCCAAAAAGAAAAAAGGACCGGGCACCGGCAGCATCTTTAAAAAATACATGTCGGAGATGGCCACCCACTTTGTGGATGAATTCAAAGACGCCACGGCCGAAATCAAACCCAGTGCCCTGATCGCTCAGGTTTCCGATGGTTTCCAGAGCCTCAAAAAAGGACTCAGCCGGGAAAACAAGGACGAAGACGAGCAGACAGAAGCCTATCAAACGCCTGAAGACAGTCCCGCCAGGACCGATTCCAAACCATTGGACCGCGACCGCGACTTTTCTCCCCAAGCAAAAACCGCCCAACCTGCCACTCCACCTGCTCCAATGACGTCGCCGGCAAAAGTGCAAAGGGCCCCTAAGAAAAAACCAAAAGCAGAAGCAGAAGCAGAAGCAGAACCGAGTGCAGAGTCAGCGGATGCAGAATCTTTTCCGGAGTTAGAACAGGCAGCACAAGATTTGGAAGCACCCGTTCAGGCCGAACCATCCGCCCCACCTGCTCCAATGATCTCGCCAACAAAAATTCGAAGGGCCCCTAAGAAAAAACCAAGAACAGAACCAGCCCTGGAGCCAAGTGCAGAGTCTGAAGAACCAAGAACGGAAGACCCCCTGGAAGAACTTACTGCTGAGCCCCTCGCAGACGGTTCGGCACAACAAACAGAATTGGGAGACCTTGCACCCGACCCACTCCAAGAGCCACCCGCTCCAATGACGTCGCCAGCCGAGGATACCGTAGAAACAGAAGCACAGCCTGAAATGGACGGATCGGTTCCGGCCGAGCCGGTGGCGTCTGGAACAGCAAAGACACAAAAAAAGAAAAAACCCGGGCCAAGAAGGCAGGTTCCGGTTACAAAAACAGAACAGGCCATCCGAAACTTCCAGGCACTTCAAATCATTCTGAACAACCCCATCTGGAGCCCCGTTGTTCTGGAAATCAAGACCAGACCCAGCACGCTGTATGCACCCAGAAAGCGGTTTGATACAAATTTTGCAAACACCGAGTTCCGAGAAGGCCTGAAGGCCGCCAGCCTCCTGGCCACCACCTTTTCTTTTGATCCGGAAAAAATCGAGTTTGTAGAAAAAACCATCCATGTCATCAAAAACCTTCCTCTGGATCCGAAAGAAAAAATCAAATCCTATACCGAGAATATCGCTTCTACCATTGGAGAAGAACAGACCAAAAAGATCATAACCTTGTTCCACACCAAACAGGTCAAACACCTGCTCTATTCCGTGGGGACGCGCCTGGGAACGTTCGTGCCCACCATCGAATGCCTCATCCGGACCTACCTTGGGTTGTGCAAGAAGGCACCCCTGACCTCTGGAGAAAGGTTGAAAATTCAGGACGGAATCCTGATGAAATACCGAAAGGCAAACTACTCCGACGACCTGGCGAAAAAAGCGCAACTCCTGTCCCTGAATTATTTCACGGACTATCTGACCGAATTCGGCCTGAAGCTCTATAAAGACCGATTGGCTCAGGTGCCTGGAGGTCATCAGGACAATGTCAAATCCCAGAAACGCCGCCACGAAACCCTCAAAACCTTCTGCTGCGCCACGATCGAAGAATGGAGCACCAAAGTCGCACTTTCCTCCAACGCCATCAACAACGTCAAAAGTCATTTCATGGAAATGGCAGACCAGCACTTCGAAAATATCCTTGGAAAGGCCTCTGAAACGGCCTGAATCTTGCCGGATCTTCCCTCCTAAAAATGCCCCACATCCTGGTCATTGACGATGAACCCAACCTCCGGGAAACCCTTGTAGAGGCCTTCACCATTCAGGGATACGAAGTTTCGACCGCAGCAGACGGCCAGGAAGGCCTGGATCAAACACGGAACCTACGCCCCGACCTCCTCCTACTCGATTTAAACATGCCTCGCCTCAATGGGTTTCAAGTCCTGGAAACTCTAAAGGCAGATCCAGATCTCCAATCCATCCCCGTCATCATTCTCACTGCCCAAACCCAGCAAGACCAGGTCGTGCAGGGTCTGGAACTGGGTGCCAATGACTACATCGGAAAACCCTTTAGCATGCAGGAGATATTTGCGCGAGTAGGCGTGCAACTTCGCATCCAGGAGTTGGAACAGCAAATTCGCGAATCGGAAGCCTATCATCGGGCCCTCTTCGAACGTTCATCCGACCCCGAAATGGTCATCAGCCGATCCGGCGATATCCTCCAGATTAACCATGCGGCTGTCAGTTTGCTGGACACCCCTCCCAACCAGATCCTTCACCACAACATCCAGGATCTGATTCATCCAGACGACACAAAAGTCTTCACCGTTGCCTTTTCGGGGGCATTCGACGGCAGCGAAATTCCCATTTTTGAATGCCACTTAAACCTCCCAGACGGCAAGATACTCCCGGTAGATACCGACCTGTATTCGGTCGATATCCACGGAGAACGTCACCTCCTGCTCCACATTCGGGATATCCGCAGGCGAAAATCCGCCGAAGCCCAATCTACCATGATCTTTGAGCACATCGGCGATGGGGTATTTATTACCGACAACACAGGCCTCATTTTGCTGGCCAGTCGCAGTACCACCCAATTGACCGGCTTTCCCGAAGACGAAATCGTCGGCCAGGATATTGCCCGATTTCACTGCCAGGACAGCGCCTCGGAATGGGCCGATTATCTGGCATCCAGCACTACAGACCCCAAAGTGTACGAGGGCCATTTTCGGCAAAATAACGGCAATGAACTCCCGGTGGAGTGGACCCTGGCCGACTTCCAGGTCGGCAGTGAATCCTTCTTGATTGGAGTGGTTCGAGACTTAAGCGACCGACGGAATGCCGAAGAAAAGCACATCGAATCCGAACGGCTGCAAACCCTGATCGAAATTGCCGGGGGGGCTGCCCATGAGATCAACCAGCCTCTCACGGCAATTCTGGGCTATGCCGAAATGTGTGAAAGCCTTTTAGACGACACGCACGCCGCCCACGCATATCAAAAACACATTATTGACGCGACCGCACGCATCAGCAAAATCTTGAAGCGCATGCAAGAAATTCGGGAATACCGAACCCGACCCTATGCCAGTGGACACAACATCGTCGATTTCTCAACCCAAAATGAAAGTGAGGCCGACGATTTAGAACCGTGACCTCGCTTGTGAAACTACTGCGTTCCAAAACCTGCTTATGCCCGAGACCCCACCCGATTGATCTTGTTGGCCGCCGCGCCTGCACCAAACCCATTGTCGATATTCACCACCGTCACGCCCGAAGCGCAGCTATTCAGCATGCCCAGCAGGGCTGCCAACCCGCCAAAACTTGCCCCATATCCGACACTGGTCGGAACCGCCACCACAGGGACATCGACCAATCCTCCAACCACGCTGGGCAACGCCCCTTCCATCCCGGCAACCACTACAATCACACTGGCCGCCATAATCTTTTCGTGACTGGCCAACAACCGGTGAATGCCCGCCACCCCCACATCGTACAAACGCTCTACCGAATTTCCCATCACCTCCGCCGTCACCACTGCCTCCTCTGCAACCGGCAAATCGGATGTTCCGGCAGCCACAACCAGAATCGTTCCGGCCGTCTGAACTTCCACGGGCTTTTCTCCCGGCACCACTATTGTCCTTGCCATCACATTGCACACAGCTCCTTCCAAGCGAGCCTTCAAAGCCTGCCGCATCGCATCGTCTGCCCGCGTGGCCAACAGCGTCGCGCCGGAAGCAACAATCCGCTCCCCAATCTCCACCACCTGATCCACCGTCTTTCCAGCACAAAACACGACCTCCGGAAAGCCCTGGCGTAGGACCCGATGGTGATCGATCCGTGCAAACCCCAGGTCCTCAAACGGAAACGTGGCCAGCCGTTCCATCGCCTCTCCAACATCCACGTCGCCTGCTTGCACCAATTCCAAAATCTGCCGAATCCGTTCCGGGGTCACGCCGCCTCCTCTTCCATATTCCGATCGACCTCCAACAGGCCGTATAAAATCATCTCCACTCCTTCCGGATCTGCTTCGGTCATCAACAAACGACGAATTTCTGCCGCGCCCCGAAGGCCTTTTACATAAGCCGCCAGATGCCGCCTCATTTCCAAAACGCCGGAAGGCATCCCTTTTGTCTCAACGGAAAACCGCAAATGCCGGACAGCCATCTCAATTCGGTCTCGAACGGTAGGTTCGGGCAACAATTCACCCGTGGCCACATACGTCTCCGTCCGCTCAAAAATCCACGGATTTCCAATAGCCCATCGTCCCACCATCACCAGGTCACACCCGGTGGTTTGCATCATATCCTGCGCAGCCTCCGGACCGCGCACATCCCCATTGCCAATCACCGGAATCGAGACCGCCTCCTTCACCCGACCAATCACGTCCCAGTCAGCCTTACCTGCAAACTTGGCTTCCCGGGTTCGGCCATGCACTGCAACTGCAGCCGCCCCGGCCTGTTCGGCGATTCGGGCAATATCGACTGCACTGTTGGCCTGGTCCCAACCACTCCGAATCTTCAGCGTTACCGGAATCTCCACTGCCGCCACCATCGCCTCAATCATCTTTCCCAACCGCTCCGGATCGTTCAACAGGGCCGCCCCCGCCTGCCGATTGACAATCTTTTTCACCGGACACCCACAGTTAATATCAATTAAATCCGGCTCCCGCTCTGCCGCCACCCGGGCACCCTCGGCCATCACATCCGGCTCGGAGCCAAACACCTGTACCGAAATCGGATGCTCGTCGGGTTCAAAATCCAGATACCGACTGCTCCGCTCACTCCCATCGGCTAACCCGCGGGCACTCACCATTTCCGTCACTGCAAGACTGGCCCCCCGCTCTCGGCACAACAGCCGGAACGACCGATCGGTCACCCCGGCCAGGGGTGCCAACACCGTCCGCCCTGGAATCTCCACCTGCCCGATCTTAACGCTCATTTTTCAACTCCTGGTACAAAATCCATTCGCCCTTCCGATTTTTCTGGGGTGCCCGGTCATAATACAATTCAAACACCTGCTCTGCCTGTGTTCGCACCCGAAAATATGACTTCCCCACTCCCCAGGAACCCCGTTTTGCCGCCACCTCCGCATGCTGGGCCTGCATATTTTTCGCCATCCGTCCCTTCCGCTCATAGTCCTGCCATTCGCTTAACAACTCCACCACCTCATAGGTCTCCCCTGCCCAGACAAATCCATCTGGACATCCGGGTTTTTTCTCAAACTCCGGCGGCTCGTCAAACCGAACCTCAATGGGCTCGCTGATAAAATGCAGGGGTGTTGGTTGCATGGTTTGCCTGGACCTAAATCAACGCCCGAACCTTTTCCGCCCCCACCCTGGCCACTTCAAACGGATCTTGCTCCCACAAATCCTGGCGAAACAATTCCAGAGACACCGGCCCCGAAAATCCCTGCTGGGCCAACAGTTCCAGCATCCCTTTCAAATTCAAAATCCCGTCTCCCGGATAGACCCGGTCTCCATCCACCAGTTCCTCTCTTGGCTTATCCGTTTGAGGAGCATCGTCAATGTGAAAGATCGACACCTGCTCGCCCGGTACCTTGAGAATATCTTCGTCCTTCCCCCCTCCTCGAAAAATATGATACGCATCCATCACCACAGTCGTCTCGGCCCGATTTGCCCGGTTCACGATCTCCATCAACACATCCACATTGTTGACATGCCCCACAAACCCCAGAAACTCCAGGGAGGGCAAACACCCGATCTCCTTGCCCAAATCGATTAATTCAGAAAATCGATCCCCCGCCCGGTTCAGATCGATTTGCCCGGGACCCGGACCGGCAATAATCCGAGACGCTCCCACAGCCGCACCCTGTTCCATCCGACGACGCACTTCACCCAGCACGTCACCGCGATAGGCCCCTTCTTCTGCATCCATCCAGTCTTTCAAGTGCACCAGATCGGGCACCTGCAATCCATAATCGTCCAGTGCCCTGCGGACTTCCGACAAACTCCTGCCCGATTCTTCAAACGACGTCAAATCGTCATTCCACAACTCAACAGCCTCATATCCCGCCTCGCCTGCGGCCTTAATCTTGTCCATCAAAGAAGCGCTTCGAATGGTACTGGTATTAAAACAGAGCGTAAACCTCGTCAGATTCCTCTCCAGAGATTTCAAGATAGGCTTCCAAAATCACATATCGATTGGACCGGGCACATAACCTGGCTAAAATCTAACGATTCAACAAGATAAGATCAATACAAACCTGTGGCAACGATCCGGTACATCAAAAAAAGCGTTCGAACCTGCAAAGTCCGAACGCCTCACATGATTCAAAAGCGTGTCTTTAATTCGGATGAATCCAAATCTTCTTCCACATCCGCATCGTGTTCAACTGTCGTTTGGCCTGGGCATACCGATTCAGAATCTCAATCACCTTGAGTCTCAGCGCTAGTTTATGCAAATCGACCGACATCGGACCTCCTGCAAAAACGGGTGAACCAGCCTTTCCAACCATAATACGCAGGTGCTTGCCAAAAGTCAAGCCAACGAACAGAAATTTCTTTACACCATGAAAAGTGCCGCCTATATTGCACAACGCACTTAGAATCCAAAACTTAAAAAAGGAGCTACGATGGCGGAAGACCTCCTGAAAACCCGACTCAAAAATGGCGAGGTGGTGATAGGGCCCTTTGTCAACCTCGCTTCAGGTGCCCTGATCGAAATCGCCGCCTATGCCGGTTTTGATTTTGTCATCCTGGATACCGAACACGGCCCACTCGACATCGGGACGGCCGAAGACCTCTGTCGGGTTGCCCACGGTGTGGGGATTTCCCCTATTGTGAGGGTCCGCGAAAACGATCCCCCACAAATTCTCCGGGCACTCGACATTGGCGCCCATGGCGTCCAGGTCCCCCAGATTTGCAATCAGGCCGATGGCGAAGCCGTTGTCAATGCCGCCAAATATACCCCCCTGGGCATGCGGGGCGTTTCCCCCTATACACGTGCAGCCCGATACTTTGTCGATGGCGCGAAAATCTTTGAACGATTGAATGAAGAATCCATGACGATTGTCCACGTAGAAGGCGTGGAAGGCCTCGAAAACCTGGACGGGATCATCTCAGTCGAAGGTCTGGACGTCATCTTCCTGGGGCCCTACGACCTGTCTCAGTCCCTCGGCATCCCAGGCCAGGTCAGCGACCCCCGGGTGGTCGATCGCATGAAAGAAGCCGCAGAAAAAATCAACAGTGCAGGGTTGACTGTGGGCACATTTGCCGACAGCCCCGAAACCGCAAAGCGCTGGATAGATGCGGGGGTACGCTATATCTCCCTTTCCGTAGATACGGGCATCTATCTCCAGGGCTGCAGACAAATACTTCAGGGGGTTCGAGGCTGATTCAACCCGCTGTATTGTGCGATCGAGTCTCCACCGATCCGTGGGAGTGTCAATCTTTCCAGACCTTCTGAAAAAGCCGGAGCCAGTTTCCGCCGAGGATTTTGGCTGTGTCCGTTTCGTTGTAGCCACGTTTGAGCAATTCCAGTGCGACGTTGGAAAATTTGTCGGGGGTTTCCATTCCCCGGGGATGGATCAGGGGGTCGGGATAGGTCATAGGACGGGCTTTGTATTTGGTTCCCTGCTGGGAGAATATCCAGTCGAAAAATGCCTTGGGTTGATCCTGGGTGTAGTCGGTTCCGATTGCCACGTGGTCTATTCCCACCCTTTCGACCAGATCTTCGATGGCGTCTACGTATTCCTCCAGCGTGGACTCAAATGTGCTGGGAAAGAAGGCGGGAAAGGCATTGGCACCGACGACGCCCCCTTTTTCAGTGAGGCGTTTGAGGGCTTCGTCGGTTTTGTTGCGCACGTGATCGACAAAATCGCGGGCATTTGCATGGGTAAAGGCTACGGGCTGTTCCGAGGCTTCAATGGTTTCCAGGGTGGTGCGGTCGCCAACGTGGGAGAGGTCGATGAGGATGCCCAGGCGGTTCATTTCCCGAATCACATCCAGACCAAAGTTGCTGAGGCCGTCATCGGTGCGTTCGTAGCAGCCGTTGCCCAGTAGGTTGCGCTCGTTGTAGGTGATCTGCACTATACGCACGCCCAGGGTGTGGAAGAGTTCGAGGCGGTCCAGGTCGTTTTCGATAGGCGAGGCGTTCTGCCATCCCAGGATAATGCCCACCCTGCCGTCTTTTTTGGCCTGCAGGATGTCCTGGGCGGTCCTGACCTGGACCAGGGTGTCTTCATATTCCCTGAACCGGCGCAGCCAGGCAGCGATGTTGTCCATGGCCTCCGCGTAGTTTTCCCATATGGCGCTGGTGGCATTGATGGCGGTTATCCCGCCCGCGTGCAGGCTCTGATATACGGCGGGGCTCTCCCAATTGCTCACGTTCAGGCCGTCGATCACAATGGCCTCATTGTAGGGTTGTATTTCGGTGCTCGCCATTTCCTGTCCTTCGGTGTAAAGATAAATTCACCAGCCCAACATGACCGACTCCCGCCTGGGGTCGGCACCGCCCTGGTAGACGCCGGAATCCATGTCAACGAGGATTGGCACAAAACCGTTGGTGATGCCCCAGGGCCCGGTCACTTCGACGTCGTGGCCCCGATCTCTCAGACCGTTGGCCGCCTCCGAGGAGATGCGCCCTTCCAGGACCAGGCGATTGGGCGCAATCCGATGCGGCCAGGGCGACTGGGGGAAGCTGTAGCTGCAGAACCGGGGGGCTGCGACGGCTTCCTGGACGTTTAGGCCGAAGTCTACAATATTGCTAAAGACCTGTAGGCTGCTTTGCGTCTGGCTGTCCCCGCCGGGCGTTCCCAGGGTCATGAAGGGGCGGCCGTTTTTTAGCACAATGAATGTGCAGGGCGTTGTACGGGGGCGCTTTCGGGGCGCAAGGGCGTTGGGGTTTTGGGGGTCGAGCCAGAAATAGCAGCCCCGACAGTTGATCAGGATGCCCGTGTCGCCCAGGACCATGCCCTGGGACAGGCCGGAGAAGGTGCTGGGTGTAACAGATACCATGTTTCCCTGTGCGTCCACGGCAGATAGGTGCGTGGTGCCGTCCGGATCTCCGACCGTTTCCGAAGTCACGTGCCCGGCGGGCTGATCCTCAACCGTGGCCCGCATCCTGCAAGGGTCCCCCGGGGGGTAAGTCGCCTGCGCTTTTTCAGGGTCCAGGATGCTGTGGCGCAGGCCGGCGTATTGGGGGGACAGCAGACCTTCTACGGGCACGTCGACAAAGGCCGGGTCTCCGGCGTAGCGCTCTCGATCGGCCAGGGCCAGCTTCAGCGCTTCCACCTGCAAATGAATGGCCCGGGGGCTGTTGTGGCCGAGCGCAGCCAGGTCGCAGGCCTCCAGGATGTTTAGCGCCTCCAGTAAGGCGATGCCCTGAGTCCAGGTGCGGTTGGTGTAGATTTCGTAGCCCCGATAGGTGGTCGATATCGGGTCTTCCAGGGGCGATTCGTATTCGGCAAAATCCTCGAATGTATACAGCCCGCCGAGGGCCTGCAGGGCATCGACCATCCGGCGGGCCACATCCCCTTTGTAAAAGACATCGCGGGCCTCCGAAATCGCAGTCGCCCTCGATTTGCCTTTCTGGAGGGCGTTCTCCTCGGCCCGAATCATCAGCGATAGCGTGCGCGCCAGGTCCGGCTGTTTGAAGCGCGTTCCCGGCTCCGGGGCTTTTCCATCGGGTAAAAATACCCTGGCCGAGGCCGGGTATTTTTTCAGGTTGGCCACCCGTTCCGGGGTCGCCAGGGTTCGACAGAAGAGCTGATAGGCGGGAAAACCATCGGCTGCCAGGGCGTAAGCGTCTCTGGCCACCTGCGAAAAGCCCATGGTTCCAAATTCGGAAAGCATGGTGAGCAACGCCGATAGGACGCCGGGAACGGTGGTGCTGAGGACGCCGGGAGGGATTTCTCCCCACCTGTTTCTGTAGAGATCGATGGTTGCCCCCTGCGGCGCCCAGCCCTGCCCGACGACCGAATGCACTTTGCCTTTGGCAGCGTCGTAGAACAGCATCGCCACTTCACCGCCCAGCGTGTAATGCGCTGTGGGTTCCAGCACGCCGGCAGAGAGAGCGGATGCAACCGCAGCGTCTACCGCATTGCCGCCCTGCCCGAGGATACGCATGCCCGATTGTGCCGTAAGCTGGGTTCCGCCGCCGACCATGCCGTGCGTGCCCCAGACAATGGGGCGATGGGAGAATGTCCCGTGACTTCCTTCGGGATAGGTTTGGTTCATGGTGTTTTCCTCATCGATCATTATTCGCCGTATTCAGACAAGATAATACCCCTGAAATACAAGTCAAGAAGTGCTGTACCGGTCATCCCATCCTCTCAGGCGTTTGAGAGCATACGGAACGCCGGTGCCGATTTTAGCTGAAGAATTGCTTTTTTTCTCAGGATCTCGGGCTTGTTTGACGCAAGTTAAACGTTGTTTTTTCCCGGAAGACAGCGCGTCCTGTGCTGCCCGATCACAACAACGGAGGTGTAAGATGGATCTCGGTCTTAACGGAAAGGTAGCGCTGGTGACCGGTGCCAATCGGGGAATCGGTCTGGCCACGGCGCTGGGGCTGGCACGGGAAGGGTGCGATGTGGGCATCTGCGCCCGGACTCAGGTGAGCCTCTCCGCGGCGGCGGAACAGATCGGGGGGCTGGGGGTGCGCGTGGCTGCTGTTCTGGCCGACGTGCTGGAGCCGGAGGATGCGAGCCGGTTCGTGGAGGAAGCGGCAACCCGATTGGGAGGAATCGATATTCTGATCAATAACGTGGGGGCGAATGTGGGCGAACGGCGGTTGATGGATTCATCGGAGGGGGACTGGGAACAGACGTTTCACTACAACGTGTTCCCGGGGGTGCGGCTCACGCGTCGGGTGGTGCCCCATATGCAGAAACGGGGTGGGGGAAACGTGGTCTTTCTTTCTTCCATCTCCGGCTGGATTCCACAGTTGAGCGGGTCTGCGCAGTACGGGGCGTCGAAGGCGGCACAGATCTTTATGGCCGAACCGCTGGCGCTGGAACTGGTTCACGACCGTATTCGGGTGAATGTGGTGTCCCCGGGGTCCATTCTGTTTGAAGGCGGAAGCTGGGACGCCTACCGCCAGCGGGACCCGGAGAAGTTTGCCGCGTACGAGGAAAACGG
>JAPUJS010000355.1 GCA_027296045.1 bacterium
CGTTTGATGCTGTGGTGCTGGATGTGCGCATGCCGGATATGGATGGCCTGGAAGTCCTGCGCAGGATTCGGGAGTTGCAGCCCCTTGTACCGGTGGTCATCCTGACGGGTGTTCAGAATGAGGCGGTGGCCCGAGAGGCAATCCGGCTGGGCGCTCAGAACTTTTTAACCAAACCCTGTGATATTGGGATGCTGCAGGTGAGCCTGGAATATGCCTGGGCTCAGCAACAGACATGAGGAAATGCCTCTTAACTCATTTGTCTTGAGGTGACATATAACAGTAGTTTGTTGCCTCAAGGAAATCCTGCTCACAACACCATGATGAAGCCCCGCAAATAGGGCCAAATTGGTGGCTGAAGGCATAGAAAATCACACCGAAAGCCGAAATCAACAAACTACTGTTATTTGTAATTTAGATCAGGGTAGTCTTTGCGTGATATCACTATCTTTATCTTTGTGATTTGAATCACCTGATGAGGTCGGGAAATATTGCGGTCGGGAAAACCCTCTACAGGATATCGCAATGGCGTTCCGTAAGAAAAGCAAATCTAAGCCGGTTGTGGGGGCGCGGAGACGACGGGAATCATCGAGTGGGAGTGGACAGCGGGGCGACCACTGGTATGAAGTGGTACGAAGCCTGCGGACTTTTTACGACCATTTCCAGGTTGCTTTTCCCCATCTGGAAAATTTGCCCAAGCATTATTCCAAAGAATGGGCGGAACAGTTTAAGAAGGTTGCCCGAGATTTTGTGCGCACCGAAGATATGCACGGGGTAAGAAAGGTGTTGGTTGGTGCCGGGTATGGCACTGAGAAATGGCCGGAGGTAGTGAAACATGAAGTCGAGGATATTGCTCGGGCGGTGGACATCTTGCTGGAGGAGGTGGCCGGGAAGGGGGTTGAAACAGAAGGTGGACTGGAAGTTGATGTTGATCCGGCGATCCTGAATGCCAAAGGTGTGATCGGCGATGAGCTCTGGGAGGCGATGCTAGATATGCCTCAACTGGTCATTCCGATTTTGAAACGGCACCTGTTGGGTGAACCCGAAGACCAGGTTGCATCGGAGACGGGATCTCCAAACGATCGACTGGCCGAACAACTGGCGGAACTGGAAGCGGAACTGGAGTCTTGGAAGCAGAAATTCGAAGAATCGAAAAAAGAGAATCACGCCTTAGTGGGTCAGGTGGAGGAGAAGGACCGGGAGATCCAGGTTCTGGAAGGGAGGATTCGGCGGACAGAAGACGCCGAAGAGGAAGTGGCACCTGCATTTCAAGCCAAGGCGGTTGAAGAACCGGTTTCGGAAAGACAGGCGGAATTGGAAGCCGAATTGGACACCGTTCAGCGGCGATACGATGAGTTGAAGCAGGAGCACAAAGATCTGCAGGGGGACGCGGGGGAGAAGGACGCGGAAATCCGCACGCTGAACGAGGATCTTAAAAAAGCGCTTGCAACCCTTCAGAAGGATGGAAGGGCAGAGCAAGAGACACAACAGAAGTTTGAATCGCCCAGTTCGATGGGGGGCCAGCTTCGAGAGTTGGAACAGAAATTGAAGGCCAATGAGATGATGATTTCGGGGTTGCGCAACGAAGTGGAGCAGAAAGATCAGACCATTGAAGAGTTCAAAGATGATTTGGGGCGGGAACGGGAGCGGCGGCGGAAGTTTGAGGAGGAACTGGAACAAGAACGGGAAAATCTGAGGGAACAGATGCAACGGTTGAAAGCGGTGATGGCCGGAAACGAAGAACTGCCGTCGATGGAAGAGTTTGAGCAGATGGAAGCGGAAGAGCTGCTGGACTATATCGAGGACGTGGAGAAAGAGAAGCAGCGTGCCCTGGCGGGGTTGGAAGCCCTGGATGCGCAGGAAGAAAGCTATCAAAAACAGCTGGAAGTGCAAGAGGAGGAACTGGGCACCATTCAGGAGGACCTGGATAACTACAAGGAAACGGCACTGGCCACCGAGGTGGAGGGTGCACGGGATACGATTCTGACGCAACGTGAACAGCTGGAGACGTTGTTGAATTTTTCGAAAAATTTGAAGGCTCAGGTGGCGCACTTAAAGGAACGCCAGGAGCCGTTGCGCAGTCTGGTGGAGCGGTCGAATTTGCAAGAGAAAGCGCTGGTGCGATATGTGCGGATGAACTTCGACCGGAACTTTTTGCCCAGTCAGGCCTATTCGGGAGAATGAAGAGTAGAAGGGATTTGTTGCGATTTTTAATCGAGTGAAGTGCGACGCCGCTGGTTCTTTTTTTGAGCCTGGCGGCGTTTGTTTTCCAGGCGCTTTTGGACGGCCGTTCGAGAAGGTTTGGTGCGGATGCGGGGTTTGGGGCGTTTGTTTTTTTGGATCAGTTTTTCCTGCAGCCTGCGAAAGGCCAGTCCCCGGTTGCGGCCCTGGAGTCGGTGCTCGGCGGCCACAACGGTGATGCCGGAGGGGATGTGCACGATTCGGATGGCGCTTTCGACCTTGTTGCGGTGTTGTCCACCCGGTCCGGTGCCGCGGAGGGTGTGGATTTCGACTTCTTTACGCAGGGCGTCCAGGTCGGTGGTGTAAAGGGGTATCATTATTCGCGTGTGAAATGGGAGAGGCGATCGCTTGGTCAAGCGATCGCCTCTTTGGTGTTTGGGTCTCCGAGTGGATCAGGCCAGGCCTGCTCTTCGAAGGGCGTCGGCCATCGATCCGTCTGAATTGGACGTATGTTCTTGTTGTTTGGTTTTGAATGCGGCCATATCCTGGGCTTCGGCAGATTGCTTGGCTTCTTCTTCGAGGGCTCGCATCGACAGGGAAACGCGTCGCTTCTTGAGATCGATTTCGCGAATCATCGCCTTCACTTCCTGGCCGATGGAGACCACGTCTTTGGGGGTGGCCACGCGTTTGCCGGTCGAAAGCTGGGAGATGTGTACCAGGCCTTCGATGCCGGGAATCAGTTCGACAAAGGCACCGAAGTTTTGAATAGAAACCACTTTGCCGTTGATCACGTCTCCTTGTTTAAACTGCTCTTCCAAGGCATCCCAGGGGTCGGCCTCGAGGGCCTTCATGGAAAGGGAGATGCGTTCGTTTTGGGAACCGAGCGCTTTGAGTGCCAGGATCTTGACTTTGAGCTCCTGGCCTTTTTGCAATACAGATCTCGGATTTTCGACCCGGGCGTGGCTGATTTCGGAGACGTGGACCAGGCCTTCGATCCCGCCCAGGTCTACAAAGGCGCCAAAGCGTTCGATGCGGGTAACCGTGCCGGTCATTTCGGCACCTTCTTTGAGGTTTTTCCGAATCTCTTCTGCTTTCTTGGCTGCCTCGGCTTCGAGGTAGGCTCTGCGGGAGACGACGAGGTTGCGAGATCCCCGGATCTCGGTGATCATAAAGCTTAGCGTTTGGGTGGCATAGGAGGCCGGATCTTCGCAATAGCCTGTGTCGATTTGAGACATAGGGCAAAATCCGCGGATGCCGCCCATATTGACGACCAGGCCTCCGGTGTTGAAACCCGTGACTTTGCCCTCGATGGGGATTTTATTTTCGAAGGCCTTGCGAAGGATCTCTCGGCTGGAGGCTTTGAGCGACAGGGTGAGTCGCACTTCGCCGTCGGTGTTGGCCACATAGGCTTCGAGGGTGTCTCCGGACTGATAGGCAAGGGTGCCTGTTTCGTTTTTTAACTCCTGGGTATCAATCGCGGCTTCGCTTCTTCCGCCGTAATCGACGAAGGCGACGGAATCGCCGATATTTTGAAGGGTGCCAGAAATGCGTTCGCCAACCGAGACTTCCTTATGATTGGTTTCCTGGTCGCTTTGCTCCAGCAGAGCGGCGAACTCGGTGCTGGGGGCGTCGTCGGCATATTGTTTGTCGAGTTTTTCAACGTTTTGGGTATCGCTAGATTCACTCATCGGGGTACCTTAAGCAATAATGTAGGGATTAGGGTAGAAGGTGGATGAATCTTAAATAGGTTTAAAATGTAGAACATATAATGTATCATGAATCCGGATTTTTGTAAACGATTTTTTTGAGTTTACGAATAAGATGTCTATTAATATATTGTAAAAAAGCGATTTATGCATCTGGGAGGATATGGTGTAAAAGGAAAATCCTGTACGGGTCCAATGGACGCTGAAGGCGGAGGTCGTCGGGACTGTAATTTTAGGTAACATTTTTTACTCTATTGCGTGTTTTATACTCAGAAGCGACAGGAAATCCAATGGATGTTGAGGCTTTATACCAGAAATACGGTCCAATGGTGCTGAGGCGCTGCCGGCAGCTCTTGCGAGACGAAGACGAGGCCCTGGATGTGATGCAGGACGTGTTCGTGCAATTGTTGAAGCACCAGGACCGGTTGCAGGCGACCTATCCGTCCAGTTTGCTCTACCGGATTGCCACGAATCTGTCCTTGAACCGGATTCGGGACAACAAGCGACGGCCCGAAACGCCCGGCGACGAGATTCTGTATCAAATTGCAGATCTGGAACGGGGTGCGCACCAGGTGGAAGCGCGGTCGTTGCTGGACAAGCTTTTTGGACGGCACAAAGAATCGACCCGGACGATTGCGGTGTTGCACTTTGTGGATGGGTATACACTGGAAGAGGTCGCCCGTGAGGTTAACATGTCGGTTTCTGGGGTGCGTAAGCGTTTGCGAGGCCTTCGGGCCTCCCTGGTAGAATTGGAGGAAAAATGAATTCCGAGCGCAATGATCGGGAGGTTCCGAAAGGGGTGCTGGAACGCTATCTTTTGGGGGAATTGCCCGAAGGAGAGCTGGCACAAATCCGGGATGTACTGGCGGCGGATGGGGCGCTCCGCGAACGATTGGCGGCGTTGGAGCAATCCAACCAAGAAATTCTGGTGGCGTATCCGGCGGATCAGATGGGTCGGGCGATTTCGGAGCGCTTGGCGGACGAGGAGGCCAAAGTGACGCAGGTGTATTTCCCAACCGGATGGGCGTTTGCTGCGGCTGCGGTGATTTTGCTGGCTGCGGTGCTGGCCTGGCGGCCCGAGCCCGTGCGAGATATGATTGCATATCTCAAAACCCCATCGGAGCAGACGCCGACACGGGATGCCTGGGATCTGGACGGTTTGGAAGTGGTGCGCATCAAAGGGGCCACGCGGTTGGTGCTGTATCGCAAGACGGAGACGGGGAATGAATTGTTGCACAACGGGGCGGTTGCGCGACAGGGCGATTTGATTCAGATTTTGTACCACGCTGCAGGGCAGAAGTATGGCGCGATTCTGTCAACCGACGGGCGGGGATCTGTGACGACGCATTTGCCCGCGGTTGGAACGCAGGCTGCGCTTCTGGAGGACGTCAAAAACGAAGCGGTGTCTCTGGAATTTGCTTATGAACTGGACGATGCGCCGCACTGGGAACGGTTTTATTTTATTACGGCAGATTCGGCTTTTGACCTCAAGCCTCTTCTGGACGAAGCCTATCGGGTTGCAAAAGAGGGTGGGGATTCGCTGCGTGTTTCTGAATCGTTCAAGCAGTTTATTTTGACACTTAAAAAGGAAGCAATGTGATGCGACTTAAAATCGGGCTTTTGGTATTGTGGATCGGTGTTTGTGCACCGCAGGGTTTTGCAGCGGGTACGGTCAGTCGGTTTGTGCTTGGTGGCCGGGGCCAATTTTGGCGGCTCAGATCGGTTGCCCTTGCGCTATGCGGTTTCGCCCGGTTGGGGGCCTTCCCGATCGACGCGCAAGTCGTTGATGTGGCTGGGCGGTTTTGCCGGCCTTCGTTTCGGCCGATAGGAGCGATGCGATGATCAAAAAGCTACTGGTTCTGCTGTGTTTCTTCTCCTTTGCATCTCAGGTTGAGGCAGTAGGTACGGTACATCGATTTGTTTTGGTCTCGGGTGCGAATTTCGGCGGGGCAGACCGAGATGCTTTGCGGTACGCGGTTTCGGACGCGGAGAATTTTATCCGGGTGCTGGAAAGTATGGGCGGTTTGGAAGCGGCCCATGGAACGCTGCTGCGGGAGCCGAGTGTGGTAGAGTTTCGCCAGGCGCTGGAGGACCTCCGGGTGCAGGTTGCGGGCGTGGAAGCGGGTGCGGGCAGGACGGAGGTGATTCTGTATTATTCGGGACACGCAGACGAAGAGGGGTTGCGACTGGGTGAAGACTTGATGCCCTATCGCGGTTTGCGAGATGCAATGGATGCGATTCAGGCCGATGTGCATATTACGGTGCTGGACGCGTGTGCTTCGGGCGCGATTACCCGACTGAAGGGAGGACAGCGGCAGCAGGCGTTTATGGTGGATGCCTCGTCGGATATGAGGGGGTATGCTTTTTTGACGTCGAGTTCGGAGAATGAGGCCGCTCAGGAATCGGATCGGATTCGGGGTTCGTTTTTCACGCATTATCTGGTTTCCGGACTTCGGGGTGCGGCAGATACGTCTGGAGATGGTAAGGTGACATTGGGAGAGGCCTATCATTTTGCGTTTCAAAATACGCTGGAACGGACGATTGAGACCCAGGGCGGTGCGCAGCATCCGAATCGCGAGATCAAGATGACGGGAACCGGGGATGTGGTGATGACAGACATTCGGCAGACGTCGGCGAGTCTGGTGCTGGCAGAAGCGCTGAACGGTCGTTTGTTTGTGCGGGATTCCAGAGATCGGTTGGTGGCGGAGCTTGTAAAGATGACGGGTAGCGCTGTGGAATTGGGCCTGGAGCCGGGAGTGTATGATATTCATTTTGAACAGCAACAAACGCTGCTTCACGCATCGATAGCACTGGAGAAGGGACAGCGATTTTTATTGAAAGACGGGCATTTTGCATCGGTCGATCGAGAAGCGACCACGCTTCGGGGCAAGCCGCCCAAAACAAAAAAACCGCAAAAAAAATCATCTCGTCCCAGACGGTATGGGCACTCGCTGGCCAACAAGATTCGGATTGAGCGAAATATCGGACAGTGGGAAGGTGGGAGCAGTGAGGGAATGGGGTGGAATTTTGGGTATTGGATGACGGAGCATATGTCGGTGAATGTGGCATTGAGCGGGTTTGAGTTTGATAGCGCACAGAGCGATAGCTTAACCTCGGGTGTGTTTACACAACGGGTCGGTCTGCGGATTTACCTTCCACTCTTCTTTCTCCGGTCGCCGATTCGGCCCTATGGGGAGGCAAGTTTCGGACGGTATTTTGCAAAATTGAACGATGTAGAGGTTGCCAGAGTAAATGGCTATCACGCAGGGGGCGGGGTGGATGTGCCTTTGTTCGGCATTTTTATGGTTGGGGGCCACGTGGGGTATAATCAATGGCTGGAAGAATTTGACACGCCTGTAGATGGTAAAACAGATTATAGTGGATTGGAGTATTGGGTAGGTGCAAGTTTGACGTTGTTTTGACCTCTTTCCGAAACGGCGTTGTCAGGGCCAGCGTCTATTTTCGGGAGGGGTGTAGATCGTCCTCACGTCCGTTGGATTTTCGCGCTTCTCTAGATTTCCAATGCAAACGTTCAACGAGACAGGAGGGTCTTATGTGGTTGCGATTGGGGTTGTGTATTGCTGTGTTGTGCTTGCCGGGTTGGTGCGGTGCGCAGGTAGATGTGGAGCCGGATACGCTTTCTGGATATGTGGATCTGGAGGCAATTGGACTTTTGGACGGAGTGGAAGCGACGGTTGATCTGTCGCTTCGGGCGCCGATGTTGCACCGGGTTGGGGCGGTGGAACAAAAGGAGAACCCCCGGCTTGCCGAAGCACTTTTGGGGTTGCAGTTGATTCGGGCGCAGACATTCCGGGCCAAGAAGGCAGATTCTTTGAAAGCGGTGATGGCCGAAGCGGCCCGGTATCTGGACGCGCTGGATTGGGAAACGGCCGTGCGTTCTCGAAAGAAGTATGAGCGGGTGTTGGTTTTTCTGAAGACAGAAAACGGCGAGGCGATGGGGGTGTTTGGGATGGTGTTGAACACCCGGAAAGGCAGCAGCCTGTCGGTAGTGAATTTGGTGGGCGATGTGGATTTAGCCCAGGTAAGCCGGATCGGACGTCGGTTTGATCTGGATGTGTTGCGGCGGGTCGGCAGATTGATACCGGGTGTTCGTCAACAAGCGGATGTCCAGGAACATACGCATCTCCAGCGGGGGATCCGGCTGCGGAGGGATCGACACCGGCCGATTACAAATATTTGGGGGCCGGAAGATGACGAAGGGCTGTGGCTGAGGTATAATCGGGTGGATGGAGTATTTCTGGGCTGGCGGTTGCCATTGCGGTATCGTTCCAAGCAGGGGTTGGCTCACTTTGGCGAGGCGGGTTATGGGTTTGGTGGGGAGCAGGTGCGCTATCGGGCCGGGGTGCAGGGGTTTTCTTTTTACGGGACTTCGGATCGGCAGATGGTGGCCCTCGGCGGTGAGGTGCACGATTTGACGGATACGCAGGACGATTGGCTGTTGACCGATGTGGAGAATTCGGTCTATAGCCTTTTTTTTAAGCGGGACTTTCGAGATTATTACCGGCGATTGGGCGGCAGTGTTTATGCCCTCCATGATATGGGGGATGCGTTTCGGATAACGGGCAGGATGAAGCGCGATCGGTTTCAGTCGTTGCCGGAAACGGTCGCGTGGAGTCTGTTCAGCCGGGGTTGGGGGCGTCCGGAGTTTCGCCTCAATCCGCAGGTGACAGAAGGCTTGATCAACAGTGTGGAGGCAGAGTTTCAGCTGGATACGCGCAACCGTAAGGAACATCCTACGCGGGGCTGGCTGGGACAGATGCTTTTGGAACGGGCGGGTGGGTTTATGAAGGGCGAATACCGGTTTGAGCGCTATTTGCTGGATATCAGACGCTATCAGCCTGTTGTGCCGAACGCTCGGCTGGACTTGCGGTTGCGGGTGGGAACGGGGCGAGGGATTTTGCCAGAGCAATATTTGTACGATCTGGGCGGGCTTTCTTCGATTCGGGGGTATGGGTTCAAGGCGTTTACAGGCGATCGAATGGCGTTGTTCAATATGGTTTACTGGGTAGATGGGGACCAGTGTTTCGGGGGAAATTGGCCGCTGGATGATCTGGATGTGGGGATCTTTTTTGACGCGGGGTATGCCTGGTTTGCAGATGACAACTCCGATCTGTTTGACGGGGTGAGCCTGGATATGATGCTGAAAAAGAGTGCCGGCCTGGCGCTGACAGTGGAGGAAGATTTTCACGTGTATCTGGCCAAGCCGCTCCATACGGAAGACAATCGGTGGACACTGTCGGTGCGATTCAGCCGGACGTTTTGAAGGCGACCATGCCTGGGCTAAACGATTGCTGTGTGCCGAACTACCCGATATCCCACCCCGGGTATTGAAAGTCTGACCCAAAGGAGGTTTCAGATGAAGCATATCCTGTTGCTCGTTTTGGCAACGGTTCTCACAACAGGTGGCATGCTGATGTAACATGCACGTTATCCGGACTGAGTAGAATATCCCTCTCCGGTAGTGGAGGAGATCTCGTCGCCAAAGTATCCGAGTCTGGTTATTTTGATTTGAGCAATTTCCCCTGCCAGAACGCTGATGTCGAGTTTGAAGGATTAAGCCAGGGTATCGTCAATTTGACCGGCACATTGAACGCGAACTTGAGTGGTGTATCGATACTTCGGTATTTGGGCACTCCTCTTATCGGTAATGTGTCTACCACCGGTGGCGCCGGTTTAATAAAAGGCCAATGATTTGGAAATAAAGGGAGATGATTGTCCGGCCCCTTTTTCGCTGAACCGAGCGGAAAAGGGGCCATTTTTTGAGGGGATATATTGATGCTTACCGATTAGTTATCTTGAGAATTGAGGCGGGTCAAAGGGATAGCAACGGGTCGTTAAAAGAAGCGTCTTTGTGTAGACGGCAGGTTGGTCGGACTGAGAGCGTCAATCCCGAAAGCGTTCGGCCAGGCCTTCTGATACGAGTTGGCGGTTTAAGAAGGTGCCGGTTCGCAACACCGCGTCTGGATCGTCTTCGCCCGCCTGATAAAAGACGTCTGTGAGGTAGCGATCGTATTTATCGGGCTTGGTGGTGGTGACCAGGAGGAAGGGCAGGGGGGTGAGAGCCGCTTTGACAAAACTCCGGGTGCGC
>JAPUJS010000356.1 GCA_027296045.1 bacterium
TTCAGAAATGGCTCAAAAGGGAGTGCTTCATAAATATCTTTAAAATCAATTGGTTATTAAATATGGACCGTTAACTCAGGTGGTTAGAGTGCTTGCTTGACATGCAAGAGGTCACAGGTTCAAGTCCAGTATCGAATACCATGAAAATTCAACAACAAATAAAGGCTTACGCAATTCAAATGCGTAAGCCTTTTTCCTGTTTAGATCATCTTGACGAAAAGAAGGTGACCTAAAATTCAGGATCCATCTGAACGGTCTTCCTCTTCCTGCCCACTGAAATTTCCATCTCTCAGGGTCCGTTTCAACGGGATCTTTAAGCTGCTGAACTTCCTGCTATGTGGTCTGCCAAATCCTTTCCAGGTCAATACCCGGATAGTCGTGAACAAGCACATTGCGAAAGGCAGCAATCCGCCGCTATTCAACCATTCGGAAGCGGAAAACCTCACATCAACAGCACCGACCCGGCCACCGCATTCGACACCCGTGGCCGAAACTTTCTCGCCCCCGTCGGATCGTTGGTAAACAATACACAACTCACCTGAGACACGGGATCGACCCAGGCGACCGTCCCTGTTGCACCGCCGTGTCCAAATGTCGATGCCGATGTCAGATCCCCATAGAGCGATCGGCTTCGAAGCTGCCACCCCAGCCCCCAGCACTGTGCCAGTTTATCCCGTTCGGAAATATCCGGCATCAACGACGTCTGATCGGTTGTCATCGCCGCCACTGTTGCCGGACCCAACAGCTGATTCTCACCCCACTTTCCGCCCTAGAGGAACACCTGGAGCAACTCCGTCAGTTCCATCGTCGTCGTAAACATTCCCCCCCAGGGTGCGCCAAAAGAATGCCAGTATTCTGAGTTCCAGTTCCAATCGGAACCCGGACCGCCATATTCAAAATCTCCACCCGGAAGTTTTACCTCAGACACTCGGTCCCGGCGATCTTCCCGCACTCCAAGCGATGTATCCTCCAGTTCGATAGGATCAAAAAAGGTCGTCTTCAAAAAATCCCGGAGCGGTACGCCCTCCAACCGTTCCACAATTTCCCCTATCATCGCAGTCCCACAACTCTGATAAGAAATCTGCGTCTCCGGTTTAAACAACAGATCCACTTCGTAAATCCGTTCGATAAACTCCGAAAGCGGCGCCTTGCGGGCCCGAAGTTCCATATTGTCCGGCAGCATATCCGGCAGTCCTGAGGTATGGGTCAACAAATGCCGAACCCGCACCTCCTCCTTTCCTTTCTTCCCAAACTCCGGAATCAAATACACCACCCGATCTTCCAAACTCAGCTTACCCTGCTGCACCAGCTTCATCACCGCTGCCACCACAATGGGCTTGGTAATCGATGCCACCAGAAAAATGGTATCCGAGTCTACAGGTGCGCCTCCTTCCTTCAACTCTCGCCGCCCGAAACACTTTGGAGGCAGCGAAACCCCGCCCCGTGCCACCTGAATTCCGGCCCCCATCAGCTCTCCCTGTGCAACAGCTGTCTCCAGGATGCCATATGCTTCCAGCATCCCCTGTTCAGATAGCCCAATTTGTTCCGGATTTCCCGAAAAATCCAGCATTGTTCCTCCTTATGGCTCAGCCTTCCAACAGGCAATCAATTTCATCCAAAAATCCTGCCCGTACCTCCTCCGACACGTCCGCCGCCCGCCATCCATTTCTTGCGATTTCTCCCACATCTGCCAGCCCCAATCCCATTTCTGAAACCAGCCACCGATATTCATCCGTCAGCGTCTGGCCAAACGCCGTGGGATCGTCCGTATTGACCGTAACACAGACGCCGGCTTCATACAACGTACGAATCGGATGGGTCTTCAGGTCTGGCACCACCTTCAGTTTGACATTGGACCAGGGACACACATCCAGGATCGTCCCCTGATCTTTTAAAACCTGAACCACATCTGGATCTCGAATCGCAGAGATCCCGTGTTCAATCCGATTCACCCTCAACACCCGCAGCGTCTCCTGCACCAACTCCGGCCCGCCCAGTTCCCCGGCATGGGCTTTCACAATCATCCCGCGCTCCCGTGCGGCCAGATAAATGTCCGAAAAATGCCACAACTCCCCGACGGACTCATCGCCGTGCAAATCGATCCCATCCAGTTCATCGGTGCCGACCGCCTCCCCTGCCAGTCCTACCATCGTTTCTAAATCTCGATCCCTGGAAATGCCCGCAATCACCCGCACCGTCAGATCGGAAGGTGCCGGTTCCTGGATGGCCCGAACGACCTCTGACACCGGAAATACATATGCCCCCAGGCCAAAAGAAATCTCCAGATAACGCACGTTTTGGGCCCTCAACTCGCCATAAAGGACCGATACAGCGCTGGAAATCTCTTCCGGTTGATTCAGATAAGGCCGCCAGGTGGGATGCATCACCGAAACAAATTCCCCAAAGGACTCAAACCGATGGTCTCGATCCCACCAGTCCGGACGTTCCGGCAAAGCCTCATCAGACTGCTGGCGCACCCATCCCCACGGCACCGCCCCTTCCAGGTGGAGGTGTAACTCTGCCTTCGGGATCGCCTGAATCACCTGTCCCAGCACTTCGGTCTGCATAGGTACTCCCCACAAAAAAACGCCCTCCTGAAAAAGGGCGAATTTCTGTTGATCCACCTTCTCTGATCAAGAGATATCCGGATAGTGCAGCGCCGCACCCGTCGCCTGTACATCGTAGCAGGCAAGATGCCACCGTCCCAAATTTGCACTCAGCAATACATCCCGATTGCTTCCACAGAACGCAACATTGGTCGGGGCCGCCATCACCGTGCCTTCAACATCCTCAGCCAGAATCTCCAGATCGCCACTTGCCGAAAGACGATACACACGGTCCGGCCGGTAACAGGAAATATACAGATTCTCATCGGTATCAAACGCCAGCCCATCGGGCACCGTCTCCGGCAACAGGATCACCGTCTCGGCCTCCCCAGCGGTGCCATCGGATTCAATCTTCACCCGTGCCAGCCTGGGCGGATTTAAACTCACCGCCACATAAAGAGACTCGCCCCCCGGATGCAAGCAAATTCCGTTGGGAAATTCGGTCAACGCGTCACACCACACCTCGGCCCTGCCGCCGGGTGCGACCCGATAAAGACAACCGTTGTCTTCTTTCCACGCGCCCGAATCCGACACATACAAATTGCCATGGGCATCAAAAGCGGGATAATTCGGAGTCACCATAGCCCGTTCATCCGACCCGGCCGTATAGGTGCTGACCGTCCCGTCCGGAGTGATCCGTTTCACCTCGCCACCGCTGCACGCATACACGTGGTGGGTTGCATCTACCGCCATTCCCCCCACAAAAGCACCCGTATTGGCATATTCCTCAAAAGTCCGTTGTTCCACATTCACCCGATACACCTGTCCGGCCTCGCCGCCGGCATAGGCAGTGCCATCTGGGCCACAAGCAACACATTCGGGGTGGTCCAACCCACTTCCGAAGTCCCCTACAAAAAAAGAAACCTGGGTCTCGGTATCCAGAATTGCCACAAAATTCTCCTGCATAACGGAGTTAATACTCAATCAAATACTTCTCCAGTTCCCGTGTCACCGTCTTCAATGTTTTGATGCGTGCATACAATTTACAATTGGACTCCACAATTGTCCAGGGTGCATACGGGGTGTTCGTCCGCCACAGCATATCGTCCACCGCCTCTTTATACACATCCCACTTCTCCCGATTCCTCCAGTCTTCTTCCATAATCTTCCACTGTTTGGTTGGCGTCTCCTGACGATCCTCAAACCGATTGAGTTGCATATCCTGTCCGATATCAATCCAAAATTTGAACAGCTTGGTCCCATAATTCGCGAGCTGTTCTTCAAACTCATTGATCTCTTTGTAAGCACGTTTCCACTCATATTCAGTCGCAAGCCCCTCCACACGTTCCACCAACACCCGGCCATACCAGGACCGGTCAAAAATCGCAAAATGGCCGGCTTTTGGAATCTTCATCCAAAACCGCCACAAATAATGATGCGCCAGTTCCACATCGTTGGGTGCAGAAACTGGAATCACCTCATAGCCTCGGGGATCCATCTTCCGTACCAACCGCTTGATATTCCCCCCTTTGCCTGCAGCGTCCCATCCTTCATACACAATCACCACCGACAGCCGTCTCCGATAGATTTCGTGCTCCAGTTCCCAGATCCGGTCCTGATATTTCTTCCGCTCTTCGTCATACGCCTTCCGGGAAAGGCTCAGCGACAGATCCGAAGTGGCCAGCATCGATTCCGGTACAGGATCTAACTGCACGGCCGGAAGCGGTTCGGTGCTTTTCAACTCTTGAATACGAAGGGATACCCGGTCAATGATGATTTCAAACGCCTCGACAGTCGCGAATCGCCAGTCCTGAGCAGAGATCACATGCCAGGGCGCATACTCTGTGTTTGTCTCCCGAATCATCCCTTCCGTCACTTCCCGATAGGTATCATACCGCATATGCTTTTGCCAATCGTAATCCGTTACCCGCCAAGCCGTCATCGGGTTCTCTTCCAGCTTTTTAAACCGCCTTCGCTGTTCTTCCTGGGAAATATGCAGGAAGAACTTGATCATCACATGCCCGTCATCCACCAGTTGGCGTTCAAACGAATTCACCTCTTCATACGCCTTGTGCATCGGCATCCGACCGGCAATCGTATCCATCTTGTCCACCAGGAACCGACCGTACCAACTCCGATCAAAAATGGCAATCCGTCCCCGGGCCGGCGTCTTGGTCCAGAATCGCCACAAAAACGGCCGCATCCGTTCCTCCTCGCTGGGCGGCTGAGTGGAATACACATTCACCCCCCGGGGATCCAGCACCTGGAGCAACTCGC
>JAPUJS010000357.1 GCA_027296045.1 bacterium
GGTGTCCCGGCTGCCGCGTTTGCCGGTTGGTTCATAAAAATAGACCTGTTCTACATAGCCCGGTTTCGGGCCGCTAAATCGATCGTATGTATCCATATCTTCCTGGGCACGGGCGTCTCTTGGCGATACGGTTTTGAAAGGGGCGACCACGGTGGCACCTTCTTCCAGGATCGGGGTGCCGTAGTTGCAATGGTAGAGGAGCTGGACTTCGGCGGGTTTGCGGTTGAGATTGGTGACCCGATCGGAAATACGGAGGCTGTTGGATCCCAGTTCGGTGGCGATTTCGGTGGTGAGCCGCAGTGCGGGGCCAAACATCATGGTTTCTTCCACAATGCCGATGACGGTGATACGATAGGGCGGGGAAAGGTCGATGCGGACTTCCACATAGCGGGCCCCGATGTTGGCAATTTTGCCATGGAGCGGGAGAAAGACGTCGGCTTCGTTGCCGTTGTTGTCGATCACCACATCGTTGCCGGGGGCGCCGTTGCTGGAGAGGCCGCAGCGTACAATCCATTCATTGAAACCTTTCAGCCAGCCCAGTCCGCCCCGGTCGTTCAGGTCGACAAAGGCAGGGTTGACCAGATCTCTGACCGGCGATTCCCAACCGAGGGGAATGCCTCGATAGAGGCCTTTCCAGATGCCCATCCCTCGGGTGGGCACAACAAAAAAGGTCAACGCGCCGTTGTCTACTTCAATCAGATCCACGCCCTCCTGGAGGCCGCCTTTGAGGGTGGTTTTGCGCACACTCCAGGTGGGGCCGGCAAGGAGCGGAAGAGAGGTTTCATCTACAGACCAGGTGTCTGTCCAGAGGGCCTGTTCCACGTCGGTCAGGATAAAGCGGTAGGTGCCTTCCATAAGCGGAGAATCCTTTGAAACTGTGTTGGGTATGCCGGGTTCAGGTTTGGGATTTTGAACTGCTAAATGGCAGAATATACAAGAGGATGCTACCTGTGTCAACTCGAGTGCCGGGGGTTGGAAATCTCTGGAGCTACCCCGGAGTGCGGCGTGCCAGAATTTCTTGCAGGATGTCCGGGCAATCGGTGGTCATGCCGTCGACTTGGAGGTCGAGCAAGCGTTCCATTTCGGGGCCCTGATCTTTGCCCAGGCCCCAACAGCGCACAACAAGGCCGGCGGTGTGGGCGCGATCCACCAGGGTTCGTGTGGTTTCATTACATCGTGGACCCAATGTATCGACGCCCAGGGTGAGGGCTTCGCCGATCCAATTGTGGTTGGGGCGGGTTTCCTGCTTGATCAGGGCGGTTGTGGAAACTTCCGGACACCGGGTTTTTACGACGGGAAGTTTGGCCAGGTCGAAAGAGGTGATGGAAACCTGGTCCAGGAGATTGCGGTTTTGGAGTATGTCCAATACCTGGTCGATCGGATCGTTGCCTTCGAATTTGAGTTCGACCGCCATACGTGCTTTGCCATGTAAAAGATCCAGGGTTTCTTCAAAGGTGGGAACGGGTTCACCGGCAAACTCTCTTCCGGCATGAGCGCCGGCATCGAGGTCTTGTATTTCTTTGAGGGTCAAATTCGCTACGAGGCCCTGTCCGTTGGTCGTACGGTCTACGGTTTTATCGTGCATCACCACCAGGTGGTTGTCCCGGGTTATTTGCAGGTCGTATTCCATCCAGGTTATGCCAAGATCCAGGGCTTTTTGGAAGGCCAGACGTGTATTTTCTGGATATTGGGAGGAAAACCCCCGATGAGCGATGTTCATGAACATATTCGACCCCTGTTTTTCCTAGAAACGGAGATGTCGGCCCGTTTCCGGCAGGTTGTATGCGGCAGACCAGATGATGTTTATATGGGCCTAACTTAGGATATTCCCCTAAAGATTTCAAGCGATTTGACGATATTTAGAGATAGGAAGGAGAAGGAGAGGTATCCCCATGCCAATTTTAACAGATATTTACACAAAATCGCTGTCGTTTCAAATGACAGCGCATAAAGCGTCTCAGCCGGCTAAAAGGTCTTCAGAGCAGGTTGAAACCACAGACAAAGTAGAGATCTCGCTATCTGTAGAGTTGACGGTGGAGACGGCCAACGGGATTATGCTGGACTCGGTATTGGAACAGATCAACAAGGTTATTCAGGAGGCCGGGATTGATTTGAAGGTGGAAGACGCATCGGGTGTGGACATGTCTTCGGAGGCGACGGCCAAACGAATTGTGAATTTTGCCACCGGATTTCTGGATGCCTATCGGAAAAATCATGCGGGAGAGGCAAATGTCGTTCAGGTCAAAGGGTTTATGTCGTTGACGAGAATGGCAATTGAAGAAGGATTTCAAAGTGCCCGGGATTTTCTGGAAGGCATGACCAGGCTGAGCGAAACAATCGACGAAAATATTAATCAGACGTTCGCCTTGACGCAGCAGTTTTTAAAAGCGTTTCAACAGGCCGAACTGGAAAAGGGGCAGGAATCGCCCGAAGTCGCTTCGGGTGTGGAGAATTAAACGATGGATGCAACAAAGTTTCAAGGCCAGATGGCAACCCAGTTGATTCAATCGGTGCTCGGCCAGGTGCAGCAATCCCAGACAGATCTGGCCATGAAAATGGCGCAGATTTCTCTGTCTCAAAATCTGCAATCACCGCCCGGCACGGCAGGGGTGAATGGGGTGGGGGCACTGGTGGATGTTGTGGGTTGATATCTGTTTGGGGACCAAATTTAAGGGCCATCCTTTTGGGATGGCCCTTTTTTTATGGGGACTGTCCAAATTAAAGATTGCAAAAGTGCACCCTTTTTTGGTTTTTTAGAGGGTTCAGTCGAATGAGACGGAAGCGGGTCGACGCAAGAATCGGCGTGTGGAATGGATTCTATTGCGTTAACGGGTTTCGATGTTTCGGTCGGCTGGGATCGGTTGAAGCATCCATTTGAAATTGGGAATGCAGGTAGATGGTACCTTCCAGAACCTTTTTTTTCTGCGGCATCGGGGGCAGCGGCATGAGTTCGATTGCCCAGGTGCTGTTGCATCAAGGCTACGGGGTTCGGGGTTCGGATCGAAGCCGGGATCGGGGTTTGAACCGGCCGCTCTATGAAAATTTGGCCGATCAAGGGGTGGTCTTTTTCCCCCAGGATGGGTCGGGGGTGGACGGTGGTGTGGATACACTGGTGGTTTCAAGCGCGGTAGAGCCGACCATCCCGGACGTGAAGGTGGCGGTGGAGCAAGACATCCCCATTCAGAAGCGGGCGGAGGTATTGGCCTGGTTGTTCAATCGGAGTCTGGGAGTGGCCGTGGCGGGAACGAGCGGGAAGTCGACGGTAACAGGCATGATCGGGCATATTCTCCAGGCAACCGGCAGGGATCCCACCGTTATCAACGGCGGGATCATGCGCGATGCTATTTCACCTCCGTATTTGGGAAACGCGGTTTGCGGTCGGCGGGATTTGCTGGTGATTGAGGCAGATGAAAGCGACGGAACGGTTGTGCTCTACGATCCGGCCGTGGCGGTGTTGACCAATATTTCGCTGGACCACAAGGAGATGGACGAACTGAAGCGGCTGTTCGGTGCGTTTTGTGAACGGGCACAGGAGGCGGTGGTGGTGAACCTGGATTGTGAGATCTCTGCCGCTTTGACAAAGGGGCTGAGCAAACGGGTGACATTTGGCGTTGAGAATCGAGAAGCAGATGTGCAGGCAAAACAGGTTGTGGCCTTGCCAGATGGCATGCAATTCGGGGTCAACGGGGTTGGGTGTCGGCTCCGGGTGCCCGGCCGTCACAATGTGGCCAATGCGGCAGCGGCGATCGCGGCGTGTGAGGTGTTGGAAGTGCCGGTTGCGGTCTCGGCAGAGGTTCTTTCGGGATTTCTCGGCATCCGGCGGCGGCTGGAGGTGGTGGGGCAGGCCAACGGGGTGACGGTGATTGACGATTTTGCCCACAATCCTGACAAGATTTCGGCTTCTCTTTCGGCTTTGAAATTTTTTTCGGGGCGGCTGTTGGTGATGTTCCAGCCCCATGGGTTTGGTCCGACGCGTTTTTTGCAGGACGGTTTGATCGAGGCATTTGCAACCGGGCTTGGGGAGAGCGATGTTCTGGCAATGCCGGAGATCTTTTATGCCGGGGGAACCGCACAAAAGAATATTTCTGCCCGAGATTTAATTGAGGCGATCGGGGCGCGTGGACGACAGGCAGAATTTATTGAGGAACGGGCGTTGATCGCACAGCGGTTTGCCGATCTTTCCCGGTCGGGCGACCGGGTGGTGGTGATGGGGGCGAGGGACGATACGTTGACGGTATTTGCGCAGGAGGTTTTGAAATTGATTGCGGCTCGGGATCGTGCAAAAGGTTTCTCCTAAAATGTTGCCTCCAAAACTCAAATGCGGGGATACGGTGGGCGTTGTGGCACCGTCGGGATCGTTTGAGCCGGATCGATTGGCACCGGGATTGGCCTGTCTCAACTGAAAAGGGAGACCGTGTGATGATGTGGCGAATTCGATATCCAACCTGTCTGCTCCTTGTGTATTTGGCATGGGGGGCGCTTTCGTGTGCGGCAATCGGTCAGTTTAATCTGTTGACGACAGAGGATGAGGTTGCCATTGGACGGCAGGCCGCGCGGGAAGTGGAAGAGAGCTTGCCGATTTATGAAGATGAAGTGGTGCAGGCCTATGTGAATAGCCTGGGACAGGAACTGGCACGACACTCCAGACGCCCGGAGCTGCGGTATTATTTTAAGGTGATCGATACGGATGACGTGAACGCTTTTGCCCTTCCCGGCGGATGGCTGTATGTGAACCGGGGGTTGATCACAACGGCGGAGAACGAATCGGAACTGGCCGGTGTGATCGGGCACGAGATCGGGCATGTGGTTGGCCGACACGGTGCGCGGCAGATTTCCAAACAATATGGGTTGGCCGTTCTGGTAGGACTGGTGGCAGGCGGGAGTGGAGATGCGTCTCTGGCCCAGGATATTGCGGGTCAGTTTGCGGCTTTTGGGGCGGGTTTGACGCTGTTGAAATACGGACGGCTGGCCGAACAAGAGGCGGATGCCTATGCGGTGGAAGAGACGTACGGGGCAGGGATTGATCCGGAGGGCACGGCGACGTTTTTTGAAAAATTAATGGCATTGCACGAACGAGAGCCGAAAGGGGTGGATGTGTGGTTTTCCACCCATCCACCCACCCAGGAACGGATTGTGTTTGTGCGCAATGCCATCCGAAAATTGCCGACAAAATCAGGGTTGAAGCGAGACACGGAGCGATTTCAGGCGATCCAGGCCCGCATTCTGGCCGATGTTGCGAGGCGGAAAAAGGACTGACGGCCAACCGGAGTTTCGGTTCCGGAGATCAATAGCGTCTTGCAGTCGGTCCCGGTGCCATCGCAGTTCACGGTCTCCCCGGGCTACCCTGACGATCAGGCCACCCAGACGGTCCATATCGTCAATAAGCTGCTGGCGCAACTGTGTAGTTATTGTCACACCGGATGTACAATGAGGGAACCTATTTTTATAGACTCTCGGCCATCATATAATGCCGTACTTCAGCACACGCTTCCGGACCAATAATGCAATCCAGCAGCAGCATGGCTACGTCAATGGTTTGTGCGGGACCTTGGCAGGAGATGATCCTGTTATCGACAACAACCAGTTCGTCGGTCATTACGGCGCCGTTGTCACGCAACCGATCGATATTATGCTGGCTGCGAGGGTAAGTTGTCGCGCGTTTACCGTCAAGCCGTCCGGACTCAGCCACGGGCAGTATGCCGACGCACATGGTGGCAAGCGTTCCTCCCTGTGCGTGGATGGTGCGTATGAGATCAAAAATACGATGATCATAGACTTCATCATAGCCATGACTGGAAAAGCCGCCAGGC
>JAPUJS010000358.1 GCA_027296045.1 bacterium
CTTGTAGCAGGTGTTATCGGCGCTTCGGTTGAGTCCCCTGTCGTTCTCGTCACCGGCATGGCCGGCATGATTGCCGATGCCCTTTCCATGGGTTCCTCGGGCTACCTGGCCGCCAAAAGCGAGCAGGAGGTATTTACTTACGAGATTGCCATGGAAAGGGAAGAGATCCGACTGATGCCGGAGGCGGAGGAGGAGGAGCTCGCCCTCATCTACCAGACCAGTGGGATTGAAGAGGAGAAGGCCCGGGAAATTGCTCGCGAAGTGATGGCCTCCCCCGAACAGGTCCTGGCAGAGATGGTGAGGGAAGAGTTGAAAATCGGGGAACCCCATACGACCCCCGCAAAGGAAGGTTGGATCACCGGTTGTGCCACAGCACTGGGCGCGTTCATCCCCGTGGCTCCTTTTCTCGTACTCACAGGCTGGGTGGCCATATGGGCTTCCTTCACCCTTTCGATGCTTTCCCACTTTGCCGTTGGGGGAGCCCGCTGCTACTTTACCGGTCGCGGTCTTCTCCGAAGCGGGATCGATATGTTCGTAATCGGCCTGGGTGTGGCTGCAGTAGGTTACGCCTTGGGCGACGTGCTGGTCCGCTGGGTATTCTAAGGGAAAGGGTCACAGGCAGAGGGCGTCGAGAAGCTCGTTGACCCTATTCATCCTGCTGTCCTGGGTAGAAGAGCAGTTATTCTTCGTGCTTCAAGAACATGCTTGATGTCCCAGATAGAAAGCGCTGAAACTAGTGTTATGGCTTTGCAACGTATTTCCTGAGAGGAGTTCGTTTTGGCGGATGCGATATTTGACTTGCTGGTGATTGGTGCTGGACCGGGTGGGTATGTTGCGGCGATCCGGGCGGCCCAACTTGGAATGCATGTCGGGTGTATCGAGCGGGAAAGCCTGGGGGGGACGTGTTTGAATATCGGGTGTATTCCCAGCAAGGCACTCCTGGAGTCCAGCGAGTTGTTGCATCAGGCGCAAACGACGTTTCAGCGCCATGGGATTCAAACCGGTGGCGTAGAGCTAGACCTGGGCGGGATGATGAAGCGGAAAGAGGGAATTGTGAAGAAAATGACGGCGGGAATCCGGGGCCTGTTTCGAAAAAATAAGGTGACGCATATGGAAGGAACGGCCCGGCTTCAAGGGAACGGAACGGTGGCCGTAGAGAGCAGCAGGGGCACCGAGACGTTTCAGGCCAGGAGAATCTTGATTGCCACAGGAAGTTCGCCCATTGAGTTGCCGGGGCTGGCATTTGACGGCGAGCATATTTTGAGTTCGACCGAGGCGCTTTCTCTTTCCACCGTGCCGGAGAAAATGATCGTGATCGGGGCCGGGGCAATCGGGTTGGAACTCGGATCGGTGTGGAGCCGGTTGGGTTCCGAAGTGTTGGTGGTCGAGTTTCTGGACCGGATTACGCCGCCGATGGACCGGGAGATGTCGGATTTGTTGCAGAAATCGCTTGAAAAGCAGGGGTTGGGATTTCGATTGAAGACGCGGGCGGAATCTGCGGAAGTCAAAGAGGCAAAAGTGCAGGTTCGAATGGCGGCCGGAGAAGAGACCGTTGAGGAGACCTGTGACAAGCTGCTGGTTGCCGTGGGGCGCAGGCCCAACACCGAAGGGTTGGGGGCAAGTGAGGCGGGATTGGAATTGGACGATCGGGGTCGGGTTGTGATCCATGAGCGATTTGAGACCAATCTGGAAGGGGTTTTTGCAATCGGCGATGTGGTTGCCGGTCCGATGCTGGCGCACAAGGCCGAAGAGGAAGGCGTGGCGGCCGTGGAGTTGATGGCCGGGAAGGCCGGACAGGTGAATTATGACGCGATTCCCAACGTGGTGTATACCGACCCTGAACTGGCCTCTGTGGGATTAAATGAAGAAGAGCTGAAGGAAAAGGGGGTGGACTACAAGGTGGGCAAATTCCCGTTTATGGCCAACGGGCGGGCACACAGCCTGGATGCGATTGAGGGTCAGGTAAAAGTGATCAGCGATGCGAAGACAGACCGGCTCCTGGGACTGCATATTCTGGGCTCGCGCGCATCGGACCTGCTGGCCGAAGGGGTGCTGGCGTTGGAATTTTGTGCAAGTTCGGAGGATATTGCCCGGACCATGCACGCACATCCCACCTTATCCGAGGCGATTAAAGAAGCGGCTCTGGCGGTGGATAATGAGGCGATACATATTTAAATCGCCAGATTGAAAGTGAAAATCGGGCGACCGTTGCCAGGATAAATGGGCCAGGGGACTTGACACATAGGGGGCTTTGGTCTATTTTTCAGGAGATTGGAACATAAATTGGGACTGAGGCAATGAACGATTATTCGAAACAACATGCGGCACTTTTTTTTAGCGTCCTTGTTGGCAGGGTGTTTACCATGACCTATGTCGGGCGGGCGTTCAAGGGAGAAGTGTGCCCATGAGTTTCGAGGAGCCAATGCCTATTTGAAATAGATTCAATGATTTAGGCTGTGATCACGGCCTTTTTGGTTCGAAACCGTGGGTGTTCTGTTTGAATGCCCACGGTTTTTTGATTTAGGGGAAGTGGAAATGATTGTTCTGGATGTAAATAAAGTGGCCAAGACCTTTGGGGCAACGACGATTTTGAGCGAAGTGTCCTTCAAAGTTGGGCAGGGTGAAAAGGTAGGGCTGATTGGAGAAAATGGGTGTGGAAAGTCCACGCTATTAAAAATGATTATGGGAGAAGAACCCGTATCGAAAGGCACGATCAGCGTGCCGAGAAGGTTCCGGATCGGATATCTGGTCCAGCACCTGGAATTTAAAGCCGGGCGGACCGTTGGGGAAGAAATCCGGGAGGTATTCCGCCCTATCCTGGATATGCAACGGGAATTGCAGGCAGCAGAAGTGGCGATGGGAAACCCTGAAGTGGCAGGAGACGAAAGGCAACTTCAGGCGGCAATGACGACCTATGGCCGGCTGTTGGAGGCATTTGAACGGGGAGGGGGATATACCTTTCAAGCCCGATTCGAAGCCGTGCTGGATGGTCTGGGAATCGGTCCGTTGCGTGAACAATCGGTGGATCAGTTGAGCGGGGGGGAGAAGAATATTGTAGCCCTGGCCAAAATTCTGCTGGAAGAACCGGATATTCTGTTGCTGGATGAACCGGGCAATCATCTGGACTTTGAAGGATTGGCCTGGCTGGAGGCGTTTTTGCAGTCCTATAAAAATTCGGTGATCCTGGTGTCTCACGACCGGTATGTGCTCGATCGGGTGGTGGACCGCGTGGTGGAGATTGAAGATGGCTGTGCCACGGTTTTTTCGGGCAATTACTCGGCCTATCGGGCAGAGAAGTTACGGTTATTGATCAAGCAGAAGCAGGCGTATGGAGAGCAGAAAAAGGAGATCCGAAGGCTGGAGGACATGATCAAACGGTATGAAGTCTGGGGGGGAGAGAAAAACTTCAGACGCGCACGGAATAAGCAGAAAATGCTGGATCGGATGGACCGTATGGATCGGCCAAACCTGGACCGATCACGGATCGACCCTCGTTTTGGTCTGGACGAGCGAAGCGGGCGCATCACCCTCGAGTTAAATGGATATTCCAGAGGATTTGGAGACCGGGTGCTGTTTGACAATGCCGATCTGTTGATTTCTTTCGGGGAATGTGTGGGGCTTTTGGGTGCAAACGGATCTGGCAAGACGACGCTTTTTAGGGATATTGTGAAAGAGGGTGCCTGGGAAAATCGGACCATCCGGATCGGGCCGCGGGTGAAGCTGGGGTATTATGCCCAGGAACATGAGACCCTGGACCTGAAACGGACCGTACTGGAAGAGATGCAATGGGGAAGTGAGTTGAACAAGGATCAGGCATTTTCGGTGCTGTCCAAGTTTTTATTTGCGTGGGCGGATATGGATCGGAAGATCAAAACGCTGAGTGGGGGCGAGAAAAGTCGCGTGCAATTGGCCAAATTGATGGTCTCAGGCGCCAATTTTCTGCTGCTGGACGAACCGACCAATCACCTGGATATTCCTTCCCGGGAGCAGGTCGAAGAAGCCCTGGAGGGGTTTGAGGGCACGCTTCTGATCATCTCGCACGATCGGTATTTTCTGGACAAGATTGTGGGCCGGATTGTGGAGGTGGACAATCCAAACCTGGTTTCCTATGCAGGTAATTTTTCGGATTTCTGGACCCAGAAAAAATCCGACGGGATAGCACCCAGGAAGAAAAGGCCGGTTGGAAAAAGGCCGGCCAGTCGGAGAACGGAAGATACCGAAGACCTGGAGAAAAAAGTTGAAGTCCTTGAGGCTGAGAAATTGTCTTTGGAAGGGGCTCTGGCCGAGGCCTTTCGCAAGGGCGATTATAAGCGAGGAGAGCGTCACAGCCAGCAGCTGAGACGGCTGGAAGCGCGGATTCAAGATCTGTATGACGCACTTTAGGGAAGTGTTTGACGGAAATAAAAAAGCCGCGAGTGATTGTCGCGGCTTTTTTGATTATATCTGCGTCGGCGGTGCTTGAGGCGGTGGCGGCGATTGATCTCCACCTCCGGGTTGTTCCTCCAGCGGTCGGGAGAGGGCATTCCGGAGTATTTTGCCGGGTTTGAAGCGGACTTTCCGACGGGCCGGAACATAAACCTCTGCCCCTGTTCTGGGGTTTCGAGCGCGGGGCCGGGCGTTGGTCTTTTTGACCTCCCAGCTTCCGAAGCCCCGAATTTCGATGCGTTCGCCGTGAATAATGGCATCTGCAAGGGTTTCAAAAAGGACATCCACAGCCTGCTTGGCCTGGGTGTTTTTGCAGTCCAGATCATCTGCCAGGATCTTAGCGAGATCGGCTTTGGTTACGGTTTGCACTAGGGTCCCTCCGCAAAATGACTAAGGTCGTAGCATTTTAGATGGGTTTCAAGATATGGATACTGTGGAAAAATGTCCAACTAAATTAACAGGGGCTTTGGGCATCGGTCGGCTTTGTATGCAAAGCCCACTACAAGGCTGAAATTTCGGCGGCCACCTCTGAGGCCGCCGAAATTTCCCCGAGCGAGTATGGTGGGCGCACAGGGATTCGAACCCCGGACCGACGGATTATGAGTCCGCTGCT
>JAPUJS010000359.1 GCA_027296045.1 bacterium
TCTCCAAAAGTGCGTGCAGCAATCCAACCGTCCGTTTTGATTTCGACATCAAAACCCCACTTCCCATTCCGTCTCGTGGACGCTTCGTCAATCTCATGGCGTTGCACGGCCCTGCCGTTGTGGATTAACTCCACGCGATTAATTGGATAGTTCGACTGCCACGCGATTTCCCCGGATATTTTGCGAGGAGCGCCGTTCGGCGAACGGATTCGGCCTCCGGGCGGCTGTCCATCAACATTGAGAAAGAGCGCCGGACCATTCGTGATGAACGTATTTCCCGCCTGCAATCCACGTAACCAGTTTTCATAAGTGAACGCGCTATCCGTCTGGACATAGACACGATTGTTCGAGCAGATGAACCAATCCGTGCCGGTTGAGGCTGGGAGGGGAATACCGCAGTTGAGCAGGTGATACCAGATATCGTATTCTAATTCTTTCCAGCAGGGATCAAAGAGATTGAAGGCGTGCAATTTTCCCAGGGCCGCGGCTACCGGGGCTTCCATGCCCCTGCCATTGTGGCACCAGATCACCAGGCCCCCTTGGGTTTGGGCATCGTCACAGGCATAGCACAGGGGCGGGTAGTCCGGGTCGAATGCGCTGACCAGATCGCCACGACTCACCGGCTCGACCAGATTGCGGATATTGAGCAGCATGACGTGGCCATAGCCTCCGCCGTGGTGGGAATTGTGGCGTGTCTCCTCGCCGCAGTCCACCAGGCGATGTTCCGTGGAAAAATCGGTCATGAAGCCAATGGGAAATTGATTGCTCGCATAGGGAATCTGGCCCCGTTGCAGGACACTGACGGCGGTTACGCTTAAGTCGTTGACCTCGGGTTCCAGGCGCAGACGCTCTTGCGGGCGGTCTTCCAATTCGTTGTAGTGAATGTGCGTATTGCCCGGATACCAGTGTTGGGAGGGGAGGTTCGTCCAGCGGTTGAGCCAACATTCTACTTCTACCACGCCTTTTGCTGGCATTTCCACCACCTGGCGCAGGGGTTCGTATTCGGTGCCGCGCTCGACGATGATGTCGGTGGATCCCCGAGGGGCATGGACGCTAAATTCGCCGTCGCAGTAAAAAAATGGATCTCCGGGTCCCACCTTCATAATACTGCCGGGTGGATGGACAAACTTTCCCGTGCTGCTTAAAACGTGGACCTTGGCAGGGACCGCTGCGTTCGAAGTGCTGTCGCGGATGATGCCTTTCAGGATGGCCATGAAATGCTCCTTATTCCGGCGCTCATGCTTTTTTGTTTTTTAAATATTGACTGCCCGTTGTACGACGTTGGTAGCTTCCAGTTCCCAGGTTTCGTTGTAGACCAGGGGCTTCTGCCGTTCGGGGGGGTAGTTAGGAGGTTCGTTGTTGGAATCGATTAATTCATGTCGATCCCGGCCACGCGGTTGTTCCAGCCAGGAGCGTTCTTCTGGTGCGGCTTCGACTTCTCTTCTCAAGATAAATTCTACAAAGTCGAAGTCGCTGATGGCTACGTGTGCGACAAATACGCGTTCGACTTCTTCCCCGTTCCAGGTCGCGAGGTCCGGCAGGAGGATTGGCCCGGTGCAGACCTGGAAGTCGGCCTCTTCTGCGTGAACGTTGATCAAATTGACAGGATATTCGACGGTGACGGTAAAACCTCGATCCTGGTATGTCGAATAGGCGTTCAATACATCGTTGTTCAGTGCTGCTTCTACGATCTGGTTGGCGTCGGTCAGGTCTTCGACGTCGGAGAAGGTGCGGATGTCGATGCGAACGTCCTGGAATTTTTCGCTGAGCTTCGATGCAGATGCGGGTTCGGCTTCGGTGCTGGGTCGTGTGGCAATGCTGAGGGAAGATTGGTGGCTGAAGGCGAATCGCCATTCCCCGCTGGGGATCTGAAAGAGGTTGCGCTTTGCAATGGTGTATTCGCTTCGGCACGGTGCGCCCAGAAAAAATTCTGCCGATTTTCCGGTTGCTTCTTCGGTGATTTCACATCGGGATTCGAGGTTGAAACGGACGTGGTAGAACTGGCCGTGTTTGCCCACGAAACCTCCCGGCCACTTGTAATAAGGATCCGGCTCCCACGGATGCCCTTTCCAGGTGAAAGTCGAACGCGGGAAGTTTAGCATGATTGTCTCCTGTCTTAATTTTCCATGCGCGTGGACAATTAATTGGGAAGTGTTATCGGGTGGTGTCTGCGATGCGGAGGACGTTCTGGGGGTTGTTTTGCCACGGTGGATTTCTCGACGGCTGCAGGCGTTTGGGGTCGGCACGGTTTGTACCCGGATACGTTTGTTTGGGGCCGACACAGGGCCTTGTTTTCAACCTATTCTGAAAACGGAATCGTTTCCCCTTCCGCTTATCCATCGAGGTCGTAAATCTTACCCAGCGTTCCGCCAAAGATTAATGCTTCTGCTTCTGCACCCAGGTCCAGCCTTTGAATGGCGCGCTTCACCTGCATCGGTCGGTATTCCGGCAGATTTGATCCGAATACCACTCGCTCCGGTCCCAGTTCCTCCACGGCCTGCTTTACACCCATCGGGATTGTTTCTTCGGGATTGTTTGCCCACAGCTTGTGAAAGCGCAGAACGGTTGTTCCCATATAGGTATTGGGATTGTCCCGACAGACCTGCATTGCTGCATCGAAATTGTCTGGATATCCCATATGGTCGATAATGACGGGGGATTCTGGAACGCGTTTTGCCAGGACGTCGATTCGGTCGGCAGAGCAATTTCGGACGCCCGAATGAATGGAGATGACGATCCCCAGATCCCCGGCGGTGTCTACGAAAGGGTAGACCATTGGATCGTCGATTTCAAATTTGTGGATTGCCCCCATCAGTTTCATTCCCTGCGCTCCACGAGCCACATAGTCTTTCAGGGCCTCAACGCCTTCTTCGCCCCGGTGCGGATCCATGAGCACACAGGGCAGGGTGTGGGGGTTGTCCGCTGTTTTTTCCAGCAATCCGTCGTTGTCCGGTTCTTCTTTGGTTTGTGGCATCACGACCGCATAATCAAACCCGGCTTCTGCTTCACACTCCAGCAGGGCTTTTACGGTGATTTGCTGCCCATACCAATCGTCTGTCAGATAAGCTTCAAAATCGCCAGTCACAGCCACGGCGTACCTCCTTGTTGTTCAGGTGTAGGAACGGCACAATTCCGTTCCAAAGGATCTTATATCAGCCGGTGGGATACGGCCAATCATGTACGGTATTTATCGGGCGTCCACTTTAATAAGAGAATGATGGTCGAGGTTTTCACTTGCGTGTATCAAATGAAGTGGCATAATAATAGGGGTTCGTACACATAGCAAGCTTATTTCTCATCTGTGTGCCTGGCAAAGGCAAAATGAGGAGAGAAACCTTCACTTCTTGAGAGGGGAGAGAATGGGATGATCGATCTTTCTACCAATCGGCCGATGACGGATCGGCAGGAGATGGTGTTGACGGTGGGGCAGGACGATGGGGATTTGCGCGGGCGTGATGACAAAATTTTGCAGGCAGGGGCGGACTATTTGCACCGTTTGGGGGGTGGCATCTTGCAGATTTTGCCGGGTGAGTATACGATGCACAATGCGCTTTATCTGCACCCGAATCTGACGGTGCGAGGTTCGGGTGAGGCAACGGTGCTGAAGAAGGCCGCAGGGGTGCTTACGAAATTGGTGCGGGACTCCGACTGGTATGAGGCGCAGGTCGAGGTGGAGGATCCGGGCGGGTTTCGTGTAGGATGTGGGGTGATGCTGCGGTCCTACAAGGGGGAAGGCAATGCCGGAATGACTGTGGTCAAAGATACAGTCACGGCGATGGATGGGAATGTGATTTCGCTGAGTAAGCGGATGATTAAAAATATGTGGCTGGGAGAGCGAGCGACCCTTGCGACGGTGTTTCCCATTTTGACGGCAGAAGAAGGGGTTCACGACGTCACGATTGAGGACCTGGTGCTGGACGGTAATCGGGAGGAAAACGAAGAGATCAATGGAAATTATTCCGGTGCGGTGTTTCTACAGCAGTGTCACCGCTATACTTTTCGAAATGTGACGGCACGGAATCACAACGGAGACGGGTTCAGTTTTCAGGTTTGTGACGATTTTGTCTATGAAAACTGTGTTTCGAAAAATAATGCGAACCTGGGATTTCACCCGGGGAGCGGTTCTCAACGACCGCAGTTTCGGAACTGTCGGTCGACCGGGAACAGCCAGGGCATCTTTTTTTGCTGGGGTGTTTCCGATGGCGTGGCGGAAAATTGTGATTGTTCGGAAAATCGGGACTTTGGTATTTCAATTGGTCACCGGGATACGGACAACCGGATCGTTGGGTGTAGGATTGAGCGGAATCACAAAGTTGGTGTGCTTTTCCGTGCCCCTCTGTCCGAGTTCCGAGGGGCGCACCGGAATGTGATCGAATCTTGTGTCATTCGCGATAATGGGTTTGCTGAGAAGGGATATGGGATCGAGATTCGGGGCTTGACGCACGATGTGGAAATTCGGAATAATCAGATTGAAGACTCGGGGGAAGGAAAGCAGAAGGTGGGTGTCTACATTGAGCGAGAGGCGTGTGGGACAGTGGTGGAAGGCAATGCGTTCGTTAATATAGACGCGGAAGTCCAGGAAGAGGACGAGGAAGAGATGATTGTGGCAAGCGACACAGTGAGCTAGGATTTCCAGAGGGATAGCAGGCGGAAGGACGATGTGAGAAGCTTTGTAGGGAGAATTCAGACCAGTATGAGGAGAAACGTATGAAAGAGACGTTCAAACAACGGATTCAGAAAGGCGAACCCGTCCTTATCCTGATGGCAACGATTGATCTGAGTCGCAGTCAGTTGGAGGATGCATTGGCCAATGGTTCTTATGATGCAGTTTATATCGATGCTCAGCACAGGGCGTTTTCAGAAGAAAGGCTGGTTGAATTTTGCGCCATCACGGAAGAACTCGGGATGCCAACTCAGATGCGAATTCCTCATACACGGCATACCTATCTGGTGGGGCGCTATTGTGATCTGGGTCTGTCTTCTGTCCTGGTGCCGGAAGTGATGGAGGACGCTTCGGTTCACGAGGCCATCGAATATTTTTACTACGGCACGCTGGGTCGTCGAAGCTGGGGAGGTCCAGAGCGGGCTGGTTTACAGTTATTTGATGATCCTGTCGAGCGTCTGGAATATGCAGCGTGGTGGAACGATTTTGGGGTTCTGGCGCTTCAATTCGAATCGGTGGAAGCGGTTGCCAATGCGCGCAAACTGGCCGACAGACCCGGTATCGATTTTGTGGCTTTTGGTCCGAACGACCTGCAATTCAGCATCGAACGGCACTCGAATTTCCCGCTTCAAACAGCAGCGGAATGTTTCCGAAATGTGGCGGAGCAACTGGATGAGGTGGGCATCCCGAGGGGCCTGGTCATTGCAACCAAACCCGAGGAGCGGGATTACTATCGGGAACTGGGCATTACGATTTTCTGGGAAGCGGCGAAGTTGAGCAAATAGGGACTCCTGGCACCGAACCCTTTACTTTCGAGTGGGAATCAAGGTGGGATGTTCCCCGACGGCAGAGGAATTACAGGAGGCCTGTCAAGCATCCATCTCTCAATCCAGGCCGTAAAGTGCCCGCGCATTTTCTGCCATGATATTTTTTCGCACGTCCCGATCCAGCGAACTGGGCAACGCCCGGTCCGGAGAATCGAAATCCCAGTGCGGATAATCGGTTGCAAACATCAATTTGTCATCCATCCTCATCTGATCCATCATTTGATGGAAATACTCGGGCCGGGAAGGCTCTTCCACCGGCTGTGTGCTGATCCAGAAATGGTCTCGAATATATTCTGATGGTAACCGCTTCAAATAGGGAAGTTCTATTTTGAGTTTTTGATAACAGGCATCCAGCCGCCACATCAAGGAGGGGATCCACCCAAAGCCTCCTTCGATCAGCACCACTTTCAAGTCTGGAAATTGCTCAAAGACGCCTTCATACACCAAACTCGTTACCTGAGCTTGAAAAGCCGTCGACATGCCGCCGTGGTCTTCAATATAATAGGACACCCTTCCGGCTCCGCTGATGGGACCACAGCCTGTACCGCCAAAGTGAATCCCAATCGGGAGGTTGTGTTGCACGGCTGCTTCATAGATTTTCCAGTATTTCCGCCGTCCCAAAGGCTCCATCGTGCGTGCAAAAAGCATCACCTGCACAAATCCGGGATGATCGCCCAGCCGGTCGATTTCGGCAGCGGCCAGGTCGCCGTCCTCGAAGGGCACCACCAGAGAGGCCCGCAGTCGAGAGTCCCGTTCCAGCCATTCGGCAATCTGGTATTCATTCACCGCCTGCGCGATTGCCGCCCCGTACGGCAGATTTTGTTGACCCCCGGCCTTCGAGAGGGGGTTCAGAATGCCGTATTCCATATCCCACTCATCCAGCAATTGTTTCTGCATAAAGGCCAGATCGGATCCTGGCGGTCCGGAAGGCGGATGGGCATCGTGCCGAGCGGCATAGGGCACAGATCTGGGGCAGGACGATCCCATACGCCCCCGCCCGGTGATTTTCAGGTGATAGTCCATCCACTCTTTGGGCAAATACTCCACCCAGACCTCTTCTGCAGGTGATTGGTAGGCATCTATATGGTGAATATCGCAATCGATTATCGCCAGCTTTTCCTGCTCGCTATCCACGCTATCAGATGCTTCTAAAACGGTCGTTGCCATGAGACGATCTCCTTGTGCTGTACACAGGTAGAGGACTCAGCCTGGTTCCTGCGACGGCTTTGTAGCAGCGTCGTAACGGGCCGCACAGGCCGATACAACGATTTCCACATCTTCTTCCAATACATAGCCCTCGGCAACCAGTTGCTGGGCGACTTCACGCACCTGTTCCAGATAGGCCTCGCGACTCACATAGCGCTCCTCAATGGAGGGGCGGCGATCTCCTGATGCTTCACGTTCCGATTGCCTGGAGGCGAAGAATTTCGAAAAGCCTTGCATGGGAATGATTTGCTCTGGAGCGCCCGTTTGGGCAGAGTCCGTTTTGGACGTCCGGAAGAATAGCGACTCATTGTATATTTCATTCTCGACGGACCGATTTCTGTCTGATAAGAAATATGCTTCCTTAAAATAGCACAACTAAAATCGGTCACCGCACCTGACCGGAGCGGATGGTAGAAGCGCAACATTTGACGATTCTTGGATCTTCGGTATCTGTTTCGATCCATTTTTTGTGCCAGTTGGGCACCGAAATTTGATGTGGAGCACGCGTTGAATTTCTGTTTCCGAATGATGAACAACTTCGCTATATTCCAGAACTTAAGTGAATAACCGCTCCGCCTGGATTGGCTTCCAGTTTTGTCACCTTAACCGAGAGGTTCCTATCCCATGAATGAGCAACTTTCGTTTCGCCCCCAACGCAGACCCAATGTCATCTGGATTTTTGGCGACCAGCATCGTGCCCATGCGTTGAGCCATCGGGGGGATCCTAATGTGTTTACGCCCAATATCGACAATCTTGCACGAAATGGCACGCGCTTCGATTGCGCGGTGGCCGGCGCGCCGTGGTGTTCCCCTTTTCGAGGCGCCCTGCTCACCGGTACGTATCCGCACCAGAATGGTGTGACCCAGACACCGTCTCCTCTAGATCCAACGATCCCGACCGTTGCCAATCCCTTTAACGAAGCAGGCTACCACACGGCCTACGTGGGCAAGTGGCATGTGGACGGTTCCAACGCACGGGAACACTATGTCCCGCCCGAACGCAGAGGGAATTTCCAGTACTGGATGGGCTACGAGAATAACAATAACCAGCACGAGTGTTATGTGTACGGCTCAGACGGCGAAACGCCCCAGCGATTGGAGGAGTACGAAACGGATGGGCTGACCACGATGCTGTTAAGCCATCTCAAAGATCATGTTGAAGCGGAAGAAGACTACCAGCCATTTTTCGCCGTGCTCTCGGTTCAGCCGCCCCATGGGCCGTATGTGCCACCAACCAACCCGGATTACGGAGCGCGTCGGATTCACCCGGAAGACATTCAACTTCGCCGCAACGTGCCGGATGTCCCGTGGGTTCGTGACAGGGCCGCCGTGGATCTGGCGGGTTATTATGGGATGGTGGAGAACCTGGATTATAACGTGGGCAGGGTTCGCCAATCCCTCAAAGAGTTGGGCATTGATCGGGAAACCTATTTGATTTTCTTTTCGGATCATGGCGATATGCTCTGGAGCCACGCCCAGTCGGGAAAATCGACACCGTGGGAAGAATCGATCCGCGTTCCTTTCATTATTGGCAAAGTAGGGGGAGGCCAAAACATGAATACGGGTAAGACCGACGCGGTGATGAACCACGTGGATATTGCACCTACAAGCCTCGGTCTTTGCGGCATCCCGGTGCCCGGAGAGATGGT